>JAHEAD010000008.1 GCA_019721075.1 Candidatus Sysuiplasma jiujiangense | reverse complement strand
GAGTCGATGAGGCTGCGTGTAATGCTGGCTTTTCCTGTTTTCCTTATATATACTCATTCGATCCTAGTACTTCTGTTACGATCGTCTTCGGAGATACTGCCTCTTCCGGCATCCGTTTCTATTGCTTCCACATTGAGAGGTCGATGGAGCTGAACAGGTCATCATTCCTTTCGATCATTTCGAGTTCTTTGGCCATGTCCCCGCTAATGTAGGCGGATTTCCACATTTCAGCCAGTCTGTCGAATTGTTCCAGATGGTGAAGCACTGTTCTATTCGCATATTCTCTGTGTCTGTTCTCGGATATTAGCAATTGCAAGTCAGAACTCTGGAGAATCAGAAGCTCTCTGGCCATCTGTTTCAGCACCCTTCTGCTTAACTCAGTTCCGCCTGACCCGCACTCTTCCGTCAGCACGGTTTCAAATCGTGCCTCAGTTTCATGTAATCTTCTCAGAATCTGTTCGCTATTCACATTGTACAGCATTGAGAAAGCGTACTCGCCGTACCGCACGATGTCAGCCTTCGAATCCGTCATTGCCGGTTTGCTCATCTTCAGATAATCTGAAACTGTTGTCGGCTTTACGCCAGAGGCGTCGATATTCAGGAACAGTTTTTCGATCCATAGCGGAGCTTCATGCCATGGTTCTCCCGAAAAGATCGTATAAAAAGGGACTATGGCCAGCTCCCTGTCCGCTCCAAAGGCTCCTGAACGAACGGCATCCAGAAAAATCGCCGACTTCTCAGAAGCCAACGCTTCTGCCGTCTCATATCCGTATGCATTGCGTTCCTCCAAATCGTCAGAACCATCTGTGTTATTCCAGTAGCGGATGCCTCCCGGAAAGGTCCTTCTCGCCGTGTTTAAATATTCGGGTACCTCCTTTCGAAAGCCTGTCACAGGGAAAATCAGATCTCCATATTCACTGTCGGCCTCAAACGATACGATAGATCTTCGTCCTGCTCCCGCGCCTTGCCGAGGTGGGACTTCCTGTATTTGTGTTTCTGATGTACGACCCCTTGGCACCTCGGACTGTGTATTTTTCTCTCCTGAAGTGTTTCTGTCAGTGTCCGGCATGCTCAACGCAGTCGGGCAGTGAGGCTGAGCAACAAAATAGCTTATGCCTGCATCAGCCAGTATTTCCGTCACCCAGTCTGTCCTCTCTGTACCGTCTGCAAGACGTTTTTCATGGGAGGTGGCCGATATGTCCCTGGCAAAAGGCAGCCAGAAGCCGTGCGGGACATATCCGAACGTCTCTTCAAACGATTTCAAGCCAAGCCTGATCTGTGCCCTGACTTCAACATCGGAGCTTATCAAGGGAATACAGTTGCTGGTTGCTGTCGTAGCCATCAACTCGAGTCCTCTGCCACCGAGTTTCTCGAGCTCAGAAACGATGTCGCCGTCTATGTCGCTATACAGTGAAATCATCCCATCCAGTCTGTCGAGCCAGTACTCCGCGGCCCTGACCAGACGTTTCTTTCCATGCTCTGCGAAGAACTTCATGTCACCTGATAGTGTCCTGGCAAAATCATCTGCATACTTTTCAAATCTTCTCCTGAATGAACCCCTTGACATCATTTCTGTGACCGCCGGCGATACAGCCAGATTGACAGGCACCGTTCCAGCAGAATGCTCCGTATTTCTGAAAAACATAATGAGCGGCAAATAACTCTCAAAAACCGCATCGTTGAGCAAATCTTGGCCGTTGTATGCGGAAACGTCACCCATCAGACATGGCAGATGGAAAATAAAGATGAATGAAAGATATTTCTTCCGCATCATCCTATCTCATTTTTCTTTTTCGGAAAGCTTAATCAGCATCTCTTCGAAGGAGCCGAAACGCCGTGAAGAACCGTTTCTGTCAATAAAAGTGGCACCGAGAAGCTCATCCCTTTCGATTATTGCCCCGCAATCGTATTTCTGATTCCTCAGCTCATTGAAAAATTCTTCCTTACTGGCTGTCTCACCACTGTCTATCAGCATAGGGTTGAAAATCCTGTATTCTATGCCCAATTTTTTCATTAGCGGTTCAACGACGAGTGATATCGGGTCTGACTGCGTGTCTATCAGCATTCTGTCGGCTATCCTGGACTTTATCTTTGGAAGCAAATGCTCTATGTAGTCATCTATGCCGTTTGTATACTGCATCAGTGAACCGATATCGGCGGATGAGCAGCTTTCCCCTGCAGTTTCCCCGGCAAGCTCTCTTATTTCGAGCAGTCCTTCTGCATGCATATTCCTGCCCTCGCTGTCGTACACATGAATCTGGACTTCTCCCCTGTAAAACGACACGTACACAGCACCGTCGAGTTTCTGCTTACCGATGCCAAATCTAAGAACCTGGCTGGGAACCAATCTGAAGTCGAGAACTTGTGTTCCTTTGGTCACAAGGCCGCTGACAAGACATCTTCTTGTAAACCTCGATATGGGATGGCCATCCCTTCCTGTGCCGATGGTCTGGTTTTCGCCAAAGAACTTGCCAATGGCAATTCCCGCATTAGTCACTTTCAGAGGTTCGTATCTGTCCCACGAGTAAAGTCTCATTTTATCACGTATGCAGCATTTTTGTTCCGGAACCGAGTCTTGAACGTACCCAGATTTTTATATTGTGCCCTATGCGGCTGTCCTCCCCGATTCTGGTCCTGTCCCCTATAACAACTCCTTCGTCGAGGGTAACAGAACGGCCGAGGATCACACCCTCCCCCACAATTGCGTCCGATATAATTGAATTGTCCCCTATAAGCGTGTTTGAATAGATTATCGAATGTGACAGCTTAACGTTTTTTCCCACAGACACATTATCGCCGAGAACCGCAAAGCCTTCAATCTGGACGGATGCCGAGATAGAGCAATTGCTTCCAGTCACTAGCCTTCCGTGTTTCATTTCTTCGTCGTCTGATATGCTTTCCTCCGCTGCCTGGCCATCAACGCGTCCCTCAATAAGATCCCTTGTGGCTCCCAAGTAGGTGCTCGGAAGACCGATGTCATTCCAGTAACTGTCGAATGTAAAACCGTAGATGCGATCGTTCCTTGACAGCATCAGCGGAAACAGATCCCTGGAAAAATCAGATGGCCGATCTGCCGGTATGAGTTTCATTGCCTCAGGCGCACAAACATACATTCCGGCGTTTACAAGATTGCTGAACGCCTCTTCTCTTTTCGGTTTTTCCTGAAACCTGGTTACGCGGTTGTTTTCATCAAGTATTGCCACACCAAATTGTGACGGGTCGCGTACACTCGAGAGTGCCATGGATACAGCTGCCCCATGTTCATGGTGGGATTCGATGAATTTACGCAGATCAATTGTTGTGAGCACATCGGCTGACACAACAAGAAACGGCTCGGAGATATTCTCTGACGCAAATTTCACTGCCCCGGCAGTACCCCTTTTGATGTTATCCGTCGTGTACTGAACTTCCATGCCATACTTGCTTCCGTCGCCGAGATGCTTGACGATCTTGTCAGAGAGATAATCGACAAGAACGGTCGCCTCTGTCACCCCGCTCTCCCTGAGAACTTTCATCATGTGGTCGAGTATGGGCTCATTCAATAACGGTATCATTGGTTTCGGCCTTGTAGCTGTAATCGGCAGCAGTCTCGTTCCCTTTCCCGCTGCCATAACTATCGCTTTCATTTGATCACTGCCAGCCCACGTTATCTGCTAAATATCCAACCGTTTAAGCTATCGTCACGGCGTATTATACGGATCGTGCTGTATATCATTCTTTCCAAAGAGAAGTTACGACAACTTTCATTCCCGAGAATGCAATGAAACCAGCTTATTGCATTTTTCACTTTTCCGGGTGCCCCCTGTCAGGCTCTGACCTGAAGGAAGCGCAGGCACCATCAGAAGATGCGCACTAAAAACATCCGTTTTACCAACCGTAATATATCAAACAGTTAATGAACCCGTTATGGCTGTCAAGACAGCTGCATGGCTTACGAGAGAAGTATTGTTGATATCGCTATCGGCATTCTTTGCCGACTTGGGTTACCAGGCAGTCATCGGTCTCTTTCCTATTTTTGTCACTTTTATCCTGAAGCAGCCAGCCTATGTTTTCGGCCTCCTGATGTCATTTTCATATGGAGTGGGATCGCTATTTTCTTACATTGGAGGACGTCTCGGTGACAGGTTCAGCAAAAAGAAACTCTCCCTCGCAGGCAATCTGCTGATTCCGCTCCTTTCATTCAGCGGTCTACCTGCAAATATACTGGAAAGTTCCGGTCTCTATCTTGGTGGCTGGTGGTCAAGAAATTTCCGTTCTCCTCCAAGGCGGGCATTGCTTGCCGAACAGTCAGACACGATGGAACGTCCCAGGATATTTGGTTTCCTGCATCTGCTGGATGTGGGCGGGGGGATGCTTTCAACTGTTATAGCCTTCTTTCTTGTCTATGCCAATTTCAGTATCTCACTCGTTATGCTTCTTACTGTAATTCCGATACTGGTTTCGTCCCTTTCTCTTTCCTTGGTCAGGGAAAACAGAAATACGGAATTCAGCAAAAATTTTCACGGACAGAATGTGAATCAGGTGGAGAATGATTCAGCAATGAAACTGTTTCTGGTCTCAGCCGGTCTCTTCGGTTTCAGCTACTACAGCCTGGGTTTTCCGATAATCACAGTCGCAAGGGTCGAGAACAGCTATTCATTAGGTCTCCTCACCTATGCAATTTTTCTCGGCGCATCGGGTTTATCAGGCTATTTCTTCGGCTCGAGAAGATTGAAGCCCGCCGGAGGACTCTGGATGTTCGGCTACTCGATTGCGGCAATAGGTTCCCTGTCAATAGGCATAGCCTACCTTTACCACTTTGGACTTTTTTCTTTCTATCTCTCAGCAGCTCTTCTTGGCGTTGGCACGGGAAGCATAGAAACATTTGAACCTGTTGTTGCAGCGCTGCTCGCCGCACCACACCGCATCTCGCGTGGCATGGGCAGTCTTGGAGCATGGAGGAGCATAGGACTGTTTTCGTCCAATTTGCTTATGGGAATTTTATTCACGTTCAATATTTTTGCATCTTATCTGTATGCCTTCATCACATCTGCTCTGGCTGCTACTTTGATGGCTCTCGTTCAGATCAGGACAAATTCGCTGAAGTAGGCATGTCTCAGCCGAGTTTCCTGTAGATCTCCCTCAACTTTTCAGGGATGCTGACAGCCTTCCAGTTACTCGTGTCAACGCAGACGAGGGTTATATGGCCTGATGCCGAATCCACTTTTCGGCTTGCATTCCTGATTTCAAAATGCAGTTTTACGGATTTGTCTGTCATGCCTTCCAGGGATATCTCGACCTCCGCAATGTCCCCGTATCTAAGCGGTGATCTGTAGGTGCAGTGAACATCCACCCTCGGGAAAGAGACCTGAAGTCTTTTCAGCAATTCTCTTTCCTCTGATTCGAGGCTACTGTAGAACGCATCCTCAGTCTTTTCAAAATATCTGAAGTAGTTTGAGAAATGCACAACCGAAAGTGCATCAGTGTCTACCCAGTTTACAGGAAACCGGTGTGTAAATCCCGTCATATGCAGCATGACAGTACGAAGAGAATTATAATAATTGGTCGCTTTATCGGCTGTAAGTGTAAACAGATCAACGCTTTGCAATGTTACAATGAGGACTGGGAGTTAATGAAAATTGCAGTAGTATCCGCTGAAGCGCTTCCGTTTTCAAAGACAGGGGGCCTTGCAGATTATGTATACTCGCTTTCCAACACGCTTTCTTCCATGGGGCATTCTGTCGATGTCATAACACCTGATTACAATGCAGACGGCGGGACATCAGTGCCAAATGAACAGGCTGAAACCATCAGCCTGAACGGACTGGTATTCAAGATCTCAGCTGAGAATGTAGGATCGTGGCGTGCACTGAAGATAAGGAATCCCGAGCTATTCGGCAGACCACGGATGTATGGATATGAGGACGATCCTGTAAGGTTCGCCCATTTTTCGGCGGCTTCTGCCAAACTGATATCCGGCGGTAACTATGAAATAGCACACTGCAACGACTGGCAGACAGGATATGTGCCACTGCTTCTCAAGCAGAACAGAGCCTCCGTACGCTCCGTGTTCACTATTCACAATCTTGAATTCCAGGGTAACTACAGCCCTTCGCTCATGGATACTATAGGTATAGATCACTCGTATTTCTTCATCGATGGCATTGAATTTTATGGAAATGTAAGTTCAATGAAGGCAGGAATCGTTTATTCCGACGCACTCGTTACCGTAAGTCCCAGTTACAGCCGGGAAATTCAGACGCCGGAATACGGTTTTAAAATGGACGGAATACTCAGAAAGGAAAGTTACAAGCTGAGGGGAGTTCTCAACGGCATCGACTACAACATGTGGAATCCTGCAACCGATACTATGATACCTTCGAACTACAGCAGGGGTGATATTTCCGGCAAGTCTGTATGCAAAAGCCGTGTTCAGAGAGAATTCTCGCTTCCCCAGGTAAGAAGACCCCTGATCGTATCGATTGGGAGACTGTGGAGACAGAAAGGCATTGACCTGCTGCTTGACGCGCTCGGCGAAATAGAAGACGGCTTCCAGCTGATTGTTCTGGGAACAGGTGACGAGGACCTCATGAAGAGGATACGTGACATAGCCTCCTCGACACCCGGTATAAGGGCTGTCCTGCGGTTCGACGAAAGGCTGGCGCATCGGCTTTACGCAGGAGGGGACATATTTGTAATGCCATCAAGATTCGAACCATGCGGTCTGAGCCAGATGATAAGCATGCGATACGGAACCGTCCCTGTTGTTAGAAAGACAGGAGGACTTGCGGACTCGGTATCCCAGTTCGATCAGGATACGGGCGAAGGGGAGGGGTTCGTCTTTGTTGATGAAAATCATGAACAGCTCGCAGATGCACTTTCCGAAGCAGTCTCTGTTTATTCCTCCCCTGAGTTATGGAGGTCGGTTGTGGGAAACTGCATGGGACGTGATTTCTCATGGGAAGTTTCTGCAAAGAAGTATCTGGAAATATATTCAAGCATCACTTCTTCACAAGCCCCCGGAGGAGCCTGATTTCGCGCGCATAGACCCTTTCCCCCCCCGGTGTTTCAAGCAGCATCGGAATTTTTGACAGAGCATCAGTGTTCATAACGGCCCGGAACCCTGCAATTCCAATTTTCCCCTTTCCTATATTCTCGTGCCGGTCTACATGACTGCCAAGTTCTGTTTTTGAGTCGTTCAGATGTACCGCAATCAGCCTTCTAATGCCTATTGTTTTTCTGAAACTGTTCATAAACCTGTCAAATCCGGATTTATCTGTTATGTCGTAACCGGCTGCAAAGATGTGGCAAGTATCCACGCAGACACCCAGCCTCACTGAGTCCACGCTCTTCAGGACTTCAGCAATGGATTCCAGCCTGCTGCAGATGATATTCCCCTGGCCGGCCATCGTTTCAAGTGCGAGTTTGACCTTACAACCGGATGTTGCATCAAGTATCTTTATTAGATTTTCCGCCTCTCTTCTGAGTCCTTTTTCCTCACCAGCACCAACATGGCTGCCGGGGTGGAAAACATAAGTGTGTATGCCAAGAAGGTCACATCTGCAAATTTCGTCGATAACCGCCTCGACCGATTTATCGGCCGTGGTTTGTTCGCTGCTTGCCAGATTTGTAAGATATGAACCGTGGGCGACGACACTCTTCAATCCGCTTTCCCGGAATGCAGTTTTGAAAAGTTCGGCATCACCTTCATCGATAGGTTTTGCCTTCCACTGCATCTGATTCCTGGTGAACACCTGAATTGCATCCGCGTTAATAGATATGCCGGACGATACGGCTTTCGAGAATCCGCCCCCTATGCCAACATGAGCTCCAAGAAGCATTAACTCACCATACTATTGCTTCTCGAATTTGCCCATTACCGAGATTAGTTCAGTGAGTTCAAAAGGCTTGACAATGTAGGAAGCAGCGCCAAGTTCAATCGCCCTCTTCTGCATGCTCCTGTCATAGAGCGCACTGATCGCAACTATTTTTGCCTGCGGATCAAATTCGAGGATCTCCTTTATTGCCTCCAACCCATCCTTGTTCGGCATAGCCAGGTCAATAAGAATAACATCAGGTTTCCTGTCTTTGTAGAGCCTGACGGCGTCGTCGCCATCCTGTCCCTCTGCCACTATCTCGTAGTTATATGCAGAAAGGGCGGCAACCATGGCTGCTCTCGTAAGCGACGAATCGTCTACAACAAGAACTTTCATCAGGAATCCCTGTTATTCCGCCTCTGCATCCATTCACGCTTATATATTCCATTCGGGATGAATTGTCTTACCGTGAACCTTCCCCCTGTATTATCCTGCACCAGGTTCCCGGCACGCTGTTCCCGAACCAGTCTCACTCTCCGAACAGATAATGCCTGTTTTTCGCATTTATTCTGACCTGCCCGTAATGCAGCGTAACAATGGCAGCGAAAACTGCTTCCTGCAAAACCTTTGATCCTTCAGGCTTACACCAGACGGTATTCCATTCTTTGGAGAACTGAAGCGATCTGAAAAAATACATAAATACCGCTAATCGTTATTGGCTTCACCTGATGTATTCTGTGGAATTCACAATGATTTTGCGGAGGAACGTACTAATTGTCCGAGATTAGGAAAGATTACGTGACGGACACTTGGGTGGTGATTTCGGAGGAGAGAGCAAAAAGACCCCGTGACTTCGTTAGGCCGCATGCGCCAGTCAGAGAAGGCACATGTGTTTTTTGCGAAGGAAATGAGAGGCTGACCCCTCCTGAGATCTATGCTTTCAGGCGTGTTAGCACAGTACCGGATGGCCCCGGATGGTGGATAAGAACAGTCCCAAACAAGTTTCCGGCACTGAGGATCGAAGGAAAACTGGAAAAGAATTCCAGATCGGTTTTCACCGATATAACAGGAATAGGATGTCATGAGGTAGTAATAGAGTCGCCAGAGCACTCAAAACCAATAGCCCTGCAGTCTCACAGCCAGGTAAGGGAACTCATACAGATGTACAGAGAGCGCGTCACAGATCTGTCCAGGGACAGGCGATTCAAATACATACTCGTATTCGAAAACCATGGCTCTGAGGCAGGTGCATCCCTCGAGCATCCCCACAGCCAGATTATAGCGACGCCGATGATACCTGTATATGTCGCAAGTGAGTTGAGGGGCGCGGAGAACTATTTTACGGACATGGGTGGAGATTGCATCTATGACTCTATAATAAGAGAGGAGATTCAGCAGGCCAAAAGGGTCGTGTTTGATAACAATTCCTTCATCTGCATCGCACCGTTCGCCTCCAAATACCCCTATGAACTCATGATTCTGCCGAAAAGGCACTGCCCGTCATTTGCGGAATGCACCCATGATGAAGCTTCAGATCTTGCGGCGCTGCTTCAAAAGTCACTTTACGCCCTTTATTCTGTTCTGGACGATCCGCCGTACAATTTTTATATCCACACATCGCCAGTTAATAGTATCGGATGTCCATATTATCACTGGCATATTGAGATTATACCAACCGTCAGCAGAATAGCAGGTTTCGAGAAGGGTACCGGTTTCTACATAAATTCAATTTCGCCGGAAAATGCGACGATTCATCTCAGTACCGCATTAAGGCAGCAGTCCGAAGGCAGTCAAATCGCAACTGCCGGAACGAACTTCAGGGCACCGGAGCTCAGCTGAATCGCATAATAACCCGTATCTATCTCGGACCCCCTCATCTTGAGGACCCTGAAAACAGGCATCGTATTCCCGTCTTCCGTCTGCCTTGACGAAAACTGCACCACGCCGTCAGCAAGATAAGCTTCCGCAGTTCTCTCACGAAGGGCCGATGCATAGCTTCCTTCTCTTATCGCAATACATATCAGACCACTTTCCCTGCACCATTCGAAATAGTCAAACACCGATTTGCGTGGTCTCTCCGATGTTACCATCGAAGTGAATGAATTGATATTGTCGAGGACGACGGCCGAGTATTTCTGTTTTCCCAGTTCTCTCTTCATATACTCCATCAGTATTTTCTGCCAGTTCCCTTCCCAGTCGGTTGTATTTTGCCTGATTTCCCTTCCGTCTATGATGCGGACGAGTCTTTTCTCTTCATTTTGCAGGATGCCGGCGCGTATGACTTTTGCCAGGAATCTGGACGCAGAATCATTGAGGAGAACGTAGAGCAGCGGTCTTGATGATATTCTTGCAATATCGAGTCCCGCAGTCATTGCAGCTGTTGATTTCATTGTCCCGGCAGGGCCGACAAACAGCACCACCGAATCATCAGCTATTCCAGGCCTTATCATATCCTGTGAAATGAAAGGCAGATATCTCACAGCACGCGAATGCGTGGCCTCTGGGCGTGAGCCCTCCATGCCGGCTATCCTGGCAAGATGCATGTTCACCATCGCCCTGAACTCAGGATCATTTCTGTTCCACGGTCTCCTTTTCAGCCGCTCCCTGTCAGCTGTGCTGCCGGAAGGACCATCGGCAGCGGTTTCAGCGGTATTCCGCGCTGGTTTTGTGAGATTTGCCACCATCCGGTTCATTTCGTCAATCTTTCTTCTCAATTCCTCTACCATACCCGAATCGTCACCGGTGGCCTCTTTTTTGCCGGAATGGAAGGATGATGTTTTCTTTTCCTGAACTCCTTCATTTGGGTTGATCTCCCTGACACCCGAACCAGCTGCCACGCGCCCAAAGCTTATTGCCTCAATTGTATAATCTCCGCTCCATCTGTCTGTGTCTCCTTTTCCTCTGTTCCTGTTTTCTTCATCCCCCTTTGTTCCGCCTGAAAAATCCTCGCCGCACCGGCCGCACTGCATTTCATGCCGTCTCAACGCATATCCGCAAACTGGACAGAACTGTAAATCCGCCATAATGCTCAACTCATAGATTGCGTGACTGCGAATTTTCCGTTGACAAATTGTAGGGAATAGAATGAAGTGTCGTGGTTTGTTCCTCTCATTTTCGCGCATCTGATTCTTCTTCGTACCGCATTTTCATCCTCGGAGGACAGACTGAGGTGAATAATGCCGTCAGAAAGGTAACCTTCTTCCCTTCCGCTGTCGAGTATTTCATCTGCGCTGCTTTCGGATATTAAAAAAGATGTCAGATTCGTTTCCCGCAGCCACTCAAACAGGAAGTATATCTGACTTCTTCTTGAAGTCAAACCGGCAGAAATGTCTATCACGTTCAGAGAATCGAGTACAAATATCCTGCAGCCCGAATCCTTTATGCTCTTCTCGATGTGTTCCTTGAGAACGGTAATAACTGTTTCGTCCCTTTCTGCTTTTTCGAGTTCTTCCCTGATGCCGCTAAGGTCCATCACCCTGACACTTTCCTGTTTCTCTATATCCATTCCCATTCCATTCATCTGCCGAATCAGGCTGCTTCTCTTCTGTTCCAGGGATAGGTAGACGGAGCCAAATCTGTTTCTGACGGCGTTATTGTAAATGATGCTGAATGCAAGGGAAGTTTTCATTGTACCGGGCTGGCCGGAAAGCAATACTACGCTCCCCTCCGGAATGCCACCTCCGATTATCTCGTCAAATCCGTCAATGTAGGTTCTGATTCGGCCCGTCGTGTAAACATCCGTCAAAACCAATCACCTCTTTTGTATATGTTTCCATCTCCGAACTTACGGTCAGTTGCGTCTGTGCTTCCTTCGTCGAAATGTGCTGTTTTCAGCTCCACTTTTCCGTTCCTGAGCTTGTATTGGTACCAAATCGGATTGCTCTCTCTTCCCTTGATGTATCTTACCCTGATGAATCTGGCCATGTTCGAATCAACTGCCACCTCAATAACACCGTCGGCAAGAGACATAAGCGTATTCATTGT
Organism: Candidatus Sysuiplasma jiujiangense; assembly: GCA_019721075.1. Taxonomy (NCBI): domain Archaea; kingdom Methanobacteriati; phylum Thermoplasmatota; class Thermoplasmata; order Candidatus Sysuiplasmatales; family Candidatus Sysuiplasmataceae; genus Candidatus Sysuiplasma; species Candidatus Sysuiplasma jiujiangense. Next base: position 85,025 of record JAHEAD010000008.1, on the reverse strand, counting down.
CATGTTTTCATGCATACCTTCTACGACGGATGAAAGTATAAAACCGAACTCACCTTTTGATCTGGTTGAAAGTACCTGAAAGAATTTTGCCATCGTTTGCGGAGCATTGTGCAGAAAGAGAGTGGACAATCCGTCAAAGATGATTCTGACAGGACTCCCCAGTCCATCAACCGCTGTTGATATGGCCAGAGTTATGCTCTCCAGATGCGAGAGCCCGTTTATGTTCACAATCAGCCTGTCACCTGAATCGCTTGGGTTGTTCCTGTAGCAGTCTATTATTACGAGTCGGTCTGACAGTATTCCTCTACCGGCCATGGTGGTCAGTCTCGAAAGTATTTCTTCTCCGCTTGTCGATACAGCCACGTAAAGAACTTTCTCTCTGTTCAGAAGCCAGCGATTCGCAAGATCTAGAAGGAACTCAGTCTTTCCGCTTCCAGGAGGTCCTCTGAGAAGTATTGAACTTCTCATTGGAAATGAACCTTCCAGATCAAATTCCGACATTATCGCTACAACCGTTTTTGTCTGTAATGACAAATAAGTTCAGCTAATCGTATTTAATGCTGTCGAGTTGAAATTTTAAAAACCGTAATGACTGCAGGCAAGTTCATGCGTTCCTCCTGCTGGTGAAACTTCTATACGTGAAATTCTCGGAATAAGCTTTAAAAGCGCCGCCTCCTTTGAAATCAGGTAAAATGACCTCTTATTCTCACTCAATTTTCAGTCGCCTCTGCTGCGTTCCTCCCAATAAGATATGTCCACGCGGTCTGTCCGCAGCGCCATTTGCGCCCATGGAGGTGTAGCGTGCGTGTCAAATCTTAACGGTTCGAAATCGGACTATATTTTTTTCCCTCTGGATTTAAAAAACACTGACGCTGGCAAGGCTCTCTCAGCTGCGTCCCGGCTATGCATTGGACTATCCGGGTCAAAGGCGGTCATGTTGGGCCTCTTCCGGGATAATCGGCAATTGCTCAGTTCGATGTCCTTCTCAGAAAGCGTTCCAAGGGAAAAAATGTCTTCTTTATTGATACAGGCAGAACCCTGTCCAGACGGGACTTTCAAGATGGACGGTCACAGTATTTTTAATTTAACTGTTCCAATAAAGGATGATAGTTTCTGTCATGCGTCGCTGGTAGATCCAGCGACAACCGATTCAGGCAATTTGGAAGAGTCTATGATAAGGACAATCCGTGGCTCATTTATACTCTCGGGCAGTATGGGCGAATCGTCCGTTACTCTGCAGGCCGACGAATCCCGTTCAGGTTTTGATAAGGGTTTGTCAGGATTGTCATATGCACTTGACAGGCTGCGGCGCAATATTTCGCACAATCTGCTGGTTGACAGGATCGCACTTTACATTTATACGGACGGCGGATTGATGGAATCCGGTCTGTTTTCTCATATCGAGCCTTCCCTTAGCGATTGCTGCAACGATTCAAATGTGTTTTTAGAACTCAACATCCTTTTGAAGATGCAGATCTCCGTCAGCTTAGACAGCAATGTTGCGCCGGCCTTCTCAACCCTCGCAAAGTTTTACAGCGGCATGATACTTTGTCCTGTTGCCATTGCATCAAACTATATTCTTATTTTTTTGATAGATCCTGGCGATTCCCCGTTCAAACAGCTTGAGGATTTCGCCACCCTGCTTCAGAGATTGATAAGATCGCTCCTCCTCGGGAATATCAGGGATGCAGCAGATATCGAAATTGCAGCCAAATCTCAATTTCTGGTTGAAGCGTTGAATGAAATCAGTCTGACTGCGGATATTCCTTCTCTGCTGGAAGTTTCCTTCTCTGCCTTATCCGGCATTCTTGGCAACTCTTCCGAACTCTGTCTGCTCAGCATCAGTAACGGAACAGTATCATGTTGTCCTGAATTCTGCAAATGCACGGATCGGAATTCTTCATCGGCTGGAAGATATCTTGCTGGCGACATCAATGTTCACAGGGCGTCAGCTGAGCAGGTAGTGATAATTTCGGAAAAAAACGAAGTTTCAAGCACATCTCTGTCAGAACCGCCCGTAAGCGGCGTGCCGGATTCAGGCAACGGCCTTAACTACCTCTGCTACATTCCGCTGATGAAATCGGGCGCAACTGCATCGACAGTATATGCTAGAACCGCGGCTGATGCCGAATATTCGTATCTCTCTGCTGCATTGAATGCAATATCGGTTGCGGCAAGATCAAGGAGCCGCGAAATATCGTTGCTCACTCAGTTGATTGCTGAGAGAGAAAATCTGGACGGTTTGAGGAGTCTCATCAGCACCTTTTCATCCAGAAATGTCAGTGAGAATCCAGTCAATAACGTAGCGAACAACCTGCTTTCTGCATTCTCAAAACTGACTTGTGCAGTATACTTCAAAAAGGGAGGCGATCCGGAGTGTATTTCTGTTGCCCGGCGATTCAATGGTCCAGTGGGTACAGCCGATTTGTCAAACCTGACTGCAGATCAGCTGGCCCCTGATTATTCCGACACCCTGATTTTCGAAACAAAGAATTCAAACGATAATCAGCTCGGGAAACTGATGGTTTCAATTTTTGGGGAGAGGATCAAATACGACAATCAGGTCTGCATAGGTCTCTTTCAACACAGCGGCAAAGACTTAATCTCTCTTCTATGCGTTATATCAAACGAGTCGATCCAGGCAGCAAATGCAACCGCCTCCTCCCTTAAACCTGTATTCAGGGCAATCTGCATGCTGGAAAATTTCAGAGAGGGCATCAGCGCCCGGCGATCAATCGATTCCGTCAACAGAGCTCTGCTTGAGGAGTTCGGCAAACTGGACCCGCAAACAACGCTGTACGAACTGTGCAGCACGTTTTGCAGGCTGATGGCCGACGCATTCGGATTCGAACTTGCTATATTCTACCATTACTCGCCTGCAGGTCACTACAAACTTATATGCTCCTATCCAGAAAATGAGACTGGCTTGAATGAGGAAATCAGAGTTGAAGACATACCTGCTTCCCATCATTCAACATATCGCATTTCACAATCCGATTTTCTTAATCGGCAGATAACAATAGAGACAATCGCAGGTCTCAAACAGCACAATTTTAAAAGTGGCCTGCTTGTGCCCGGGCCTGTCGGCAACAATTCCTCCTATCCGCTCTTCTATTTGTTTCTTCTCGGCAGAAAATCGCCGGCGTTATCAGAAACCGGTAACCTGTCCATCATGCGTTACGCTGGTATTTTTGGAAATTTTCTTTTTATGATGGGCTCCCAAAGCATGAAGTCATTGAATTTTTCCATTGGCGCTGATATGTCCGACCTGATTTCCTCCTCATTCAAAACCGACGGCACCGGCTGGAAGCTAAACGAGACAGATGTTTCGTCAAGATTCTGCCTGCTTGTATCAAAGGTGACAGGCATGTCGCACTCCGCTCTCTACAGCCTGCGGAAGAGAGATGCAGTCGTTCACTGCATTTCAGTATTCTCTTCCGCAGAAAGCGTCGATGCAAAGCTGATAAATGACATTGGGAAGTTAATCTGCGACGTCATTCTGTCGAAAGATATGGAATCCGCAGGAAAAGTGATTCAAATCTCATCAAAGGATCTGCTGGAACGACCTGGTTTGAGCAGATGTGGAGTTTCCACACTCCTGATACTTCCCGGGAATAAGCATGATGACGACAGTGAGGACGTTTTTGTAGCCTTTGACTTGCAGAGAAAACATGTCTCGGGAGAAAATATGGAGATAGCTGCCTCAATAGCATCCGCATTCTCTAATGTCATCGAGAGCAGACGCAATGCAATCAATTCTTCTCTTTCTCTTTCCGCGCTGTCTTCCGAACTGCGAATCGCCAGAAATGTAAGTTCAACATTTGAGCTTCGTTCAATTCTGAACTACAGCTGTGAGGAGGTTACGGCATTCACTTCCCCGGATATTGTGCTAATTTTCCTTCTGGATGAAAACGGGCAGCTGCGGCTGGAGTTTGCCTCCGGTCATAATAAAAACCTCGTGGAGGAATCTCTGGGTGCAGGCATCGGCCGGTGGAAGCTGTATGGGGAAAAACAGAACGGTTTTGCTTCTGTGATTACAGAATCCGGAGGCTATTTTTCTTTTGAGAATGAAAGCAAGTGCCAAACGGCAATCTCAAACTTTCCTGATGATTTCAGATCAGCCTTTGCAGATATAGTCAAAGGAGATGCGATTAAATCAATCATGGGGGCACCGATATCTTTTGCCGGTAAATTACTCGGCGCCATTGTTTGCTTAAATATTTCTGAGGGTTCGTTCAGTAAGATAGACCTTGACTTTATCCAGACTGTATCCGCCATAGTTTCGACCGGTATCGAAAACTCCAGAAATTTCAGGGCAACATATGACGCTCTCAACAAACTGAGCCGGCTGGATACGCTGCGTTCAAATTTCTCAAGCATTGCGGCCCACGAGCTGCGGACCCCTCTGACATCTATCAAGGTATACATAGAGCTCATGAAAATGGGGAAGGTAGGCAAATTCAACGAAACTGAGATGAAGAACGTAGAAAGCCTTCTAGCAAGCGTAACCGAACTGAATGAGATAATAACAAATATGCTGGAATTCACAAGAATGGAAGCTATGTTGCTGGAAATAGAAATGCAGCCAATCTCCATGGTGCCTTTGGTTGAAGAGGTCACTTCGATGATTTCCCCCCAACTTGATACAAAATCCATTGATCTGAAAGTCGATATTCAGGAAGATCTGGCGAAAGTAAATGCCAATTATTCGCTGATGAAAAAGGTGTTTCACAATCTTGTCTCTAACGCGGTGAAATACACGAATCCGGGCGGGAAAATAATCATTTCACTTAAAAACGAAAGGGACGGAGTCCTGCTTTCGGTTGAGGATACTGGGAGGGGCATTACTGATGAAGATATGCCGTTCATATTTGACAGATATTATGTTGTTGATGCTTCAATCCTGCATTCCGGCACCGGTTTCAGGTTCGGCCTTCCGATTTCGAAGCTCATCGTTGACAGGCATGGCGGCAGGATTTGGGTCGAGAGCAAGGTGGGAAGCGGCTCGGTTTTCCATGTGTTCATACCTTCACGCAAAGAGGTGGTCACTGAAGAGTGGCTTTCAGAATCTGCGGACTACCTGCACTAGATATCCTGTTCTTTGATATTCAGACATCCCTGACCGGATGGATTAATATGTGATCTTTTGCCAATGAACCGTATCGTTTTGCCTGTGCGACCGTAAGATGAAGCGAATCGCAGTCAACCGGCTTATCCCACGTCGACTCGATAACCGCCAGTTCGGCTCCGCTGCACTCCTCCTCCAGTTCCCTGCACGGTCCCGTATCACCCGAAAAAACGAGTTTACTGCCGTTAACCGTTATGCAGTACCCATTTGAAGGAACTATGTCACCGCACCTGTTGGAAGGAAAGCTGTCTCTGTGCCGTGTTCTGAAACTCCGGAATACGACTGGTGATTTGACCGGGTAACTGAATTTGTCATATGAACTTGCCACATTGACGATAAAGTGCAATTTCGGCTGAATTTGCCTGATAACGTTCCCTATGAAACCGCTGTCACCGCACGGCGTAAAAATATTCAGATCTGCTGTTCTTCCCGCAACTTCCATGAGAAGCAGAAATGAAGGTATTCCGCCTGCATGATCCATGTGCTCATGCGATATCAGTACGTCAGACAGCGTTTCGTACCTCGCAGAATTCCGACCGTACTTCGAAAATAGGAAGCTGGACGTGCCGTCACCGCATTCAACCAGAATCTGCCTCTCGTCTTCCCCCTTGACCTCCAGCAGCATTGAGGTGGAAAGACCCGGCTCTGAGAATGGAATCGTGAGCTTTACAGCTTCGTTTTGCCATTCTTTGCTTTTCATTGCCCACCTCATTGCTGAACCGCAATAAGATATTTTATTATATTTTCTCCTATCGACTTGAAACGACCGTGCTGTCTGGCCGCCGTTAGGCCGCAGTTCAGGCGCCTTTTGGATATTTGTATATAAATTTAACTGCATAAAGTAAGACAATTGTCTGACGGAAAGTATGAAATACTTGCTTTGCGATATAGCCAACAGCTGCGAAAGTGGCTAAAAACAGAAGAGAGGGATGCATCAGAAATGGCAATGAGAGAGATTCCCTTCGAGGAAGCAAAGAGAATTGCATACTCAAAGGGACTAAGACCCGCGAAGGTGAAGGGAACGACAAAGCTCGAGTTTACCAAGGGTAACAACCCGAGACTCGAGGAGACAACCTGGGATGATTTCGAAAACCTGCTTTATGCCCGGGGGCTTTCCGTTCACGAGAGCGGCGGCTTCATGAAAGTAATGAAGAAGTAAGAGTAATTCTGCAACAATCTGTGATGCGGTTTATTCTTGCACAAATCTCTTAATTTCATTTTTATTCAGGAACAGCCTTTTGCCCCCTTTTTCCAAAACAGCTATTAAGAAAGCTGAATATACATCCTGGACGGGTATTTTTCCTCAAAAGCGCCGCCGGCACATCAAATCGTTAATATATCGAATAATTATAACTTCTGCATATGGCAGGCACAATTCAGTCGACAGGGACAACAACACTGGGATTCAAATGGAAGGACGGCATCCTCGTGGCGACCGATCGCAGGGCAACGATGGACACAATGATCAGCTCAAAGAACACAACCAAGCTCCACCGGATAAGCGATCACATTGTAGCAACTATAGCCGGCGGGCTTGGAGACAGCCAGCACGTCGTAAGGGTTCTTCAGGCTGAAAGCAACATTTTCAAGTTCAAGAACGGCTTCGAGATCAGTGTTGGCGGAATATCCACACTCCTAGCAAACATGCTCAATCAGACCAAATTCTATCCGGAATATACATTTCCCATAGTGGCGGGTGTCGATAAAACAGGATCTCACGTCTATTCTGTCGACCCGGCCGGCGGGGCGGAAGAGGACGACTTCATATCGGTGGGATCAGGCTCACCATACGTTTACGGTGTTATGGAGGACAGATATAAGTCAACCGATCTGCCAAGGGAAGAAGCCCTTGACCTTGCTGTCAGGGCCATCTGCGCCGCACTGAAAAGGGATTCGGCCACTGGAAACGGCATAGATGTCGTTTCTGTGAGCCAGAAAGAGTTCTTCAAATGGGCTGACAGGGATATAACCAAACTCGCATCAAGATACGGCGTTAACTTCTGATGCCGCAATGCTGTAACAATATTGGAGCTATGCACCCATTCAGGTCATCCAGCCGAGTTGCCTCTTTGCATCTTCAGACATTTTTTCCGGGGTCCAGACGGGTTCCCAGACAATATCCACGTTTGCCTCTTTCACACCGTTTATGGAGAGCAGTTTCGAAGTTACATCATCCTTCAGCATACCGCTGACAGGACACCCAGGGGCTGTCAGTGTCATTGTCACCGAAACCTTGCCGTCCTCGATTGAAACGTTGTAAACGAGCCCAAGATCCACTATGTTGATGGGTATTTCAGGATCGTAACATTCTCTCAAAGTTTCGAGCACTTCTTCTTCGGTAGGCATCCACTCACCATTCTTTTATTACCCAACAATTCATATTAATATTTACTGAAGCTGCTGTTCAGAACCTTAAATTTAAATAGCAAACATGGCAAGTGCTGTAAAACCCGAATCCGATCACTGCGTTTACTTTGCCTGTCAGCAACAGGCAAAACGAATAAAAACAATTTCGGCATGTGATTCTGAATGAAAAAAGTCATACTAGCCTCGGTAATGGTTGTTCTTCTTTCTGCAAGCCTGATTCAATTGTCCTCTTTCCCGCCTACAGGAAGATCTCCTGATTTCTACCTTCCGGTAAATTCCGATGGTCTGCCTGTTCCAGCCGGCTCTGCGTCTGTCCATAAACTCGATGATGCAACGTTTCACATTCTGGTATCGCTCAAACTGAACCATGAGCAGGCGCTTGCCACGCTGATTGCGGAACAATCGAATCCTGCAAGCTACAATTACCATGCGTTTCTTTCGCCCGCGCAGTTTGATTCCCGTTTTTCTCCGACTGAGTCCCAGGTGCACGCTGTGACGGACTATCTTCAGAGCCACGGGATTCATGTGCTGCACGTGGCTTCGGACAGGCTTCTCCTGGAGGCAACTGCGACACCTTCCTCTGTGTCCTCCGCTTTTGGAGTAACTATGATTTCATTCACTCTTCAAGGCAAAACTTACTATACCGCAGCAGGCACCGTCACCGTCCCTTTTCAGATAGCGCCCCTGGTAAACGGAATAGAGGGTCTCCAGAATTTTGATGTTGCATCCCATCCCGCCCTTTATGTTAACAATTCGGCAGCTCCATATTATACGCCTCCGTCAGGACCGGATGCTTCACCACCATACAACCCCGCAACAATACATGAGGCGTATAATTTTACCGGCATTTACAGTGACGGATATTCGGGTTCGGGCACTGCTGTTTCAATTGTAACAGCCTACGCTTTCAGTAATTCAACGGTTGCAAATTTCGACAATACATTTTCGATTGTGCCAAAGAGAATAAATGTGCTCCAGCCGTACGGGCAAACTTCACAGCTGGATCTTGAAACGACTCTTGACACTGAATGGATGAGTTCAACAGCTCCCAACGCAACAATCAATGTAATTGAGGGGCCGAATCCGCAGCTGTCCACGTTTACAGAGCTTTTCAACTATGTTGTCGAACACAATCTCTCCTCTGTAATGACAACGAGCTGGGGAACTCCCGAGAGTCAGACACCTACGTCAACAATGTCTTCCGATAACCAGACATTCATGCAGGCGGCCGCGGAAGGTATCACAACCTTCGCTGCAAGCGGAGATTTCGGCGCATATGACAATACGTCTTCTCCAACTGTCGACTTCCCTGCTTCGTCGCCGTTCGTGACCGGAGTGGGCGGGACATGGCTTAACCTGACACAATCCGGAAGCAATGTCGCAGTCTCTTCCGAGACAGGATGGAACAGGAGCGGAGGAGGCGTAAGCACTGTCTTCAGCAGGCCTTCCTGGCAGACAGGATATGGAGATTTTGTATCTGGCGGCGGAAGGGAGGTACCTGACGTTTCCCTTAATGCGAAACCGAGCAGCGGCTACTTCGTATATTACAACAACACATGGGATGAGGCCGGCGGAACGAGTTTTGGTGCACCTATCTGGGGCGGAATAATTTCACTGGAGAACCAGGTCCGGCTTGCAAAAAGTGAGGGACCAATTGGTTTCCTGAATCCAGCCATTTACAAAATTCTCAACAGCGCCAATTATTCAGTTTCATTCAATGATGTCACTTCGGGTTACAACGGCTACTACAGCGCAGGACCGGGATATGATATGGTCACCGGCATCGGTACTCCGTCCGTCTACAATCTCCTTCTTGTGCTGGCGAGACAGCCGACACAACCACTCGCAGCACATGCAACCGGCTCTCCCTCCTGGGGAGACATTCCGCTCTCTGTTTCGCTGTATGCAAACATAACCGGCGGCCTGCGTCCGTACAACATAAACTGGGCTATAAACAACTCATCGGGAGGATGGAGAACATTCAACAGCTCGGCAGCCACGGTAGCTAAGATTTCGCACGCAGGAAACTATTCATTTCGCCTTACTGTGACAGATAACGCATCCGAAACATCCGTTTCATTTTTCAACGTGACAGCGTACAGCGCGCCGGGGAATACAATGTCGGCGGCCCTTTCCGGAACTCCTTCAAACGGGGACGCACCTCTCGCCGTCTCTTTTTCCACCGCTGTCAGCAATGAACCGTTCGGAGTCATTTCCACTTCATTCGATTATGCATTCGGTGATGGCTCGTACCTGAACGATTCCGGTTCGGCGACTGCGACACATGTTTATTCCAGCGGCGACACGATTTCTGCTCTTGTGACCGTGTATGCGCTGGATACGGGAGCACCGAACGGCTACTACACTGCACAATCTATTTTCAGCATAGCTGTTTATCCCCACCTTGCCGTTTCAATAAATTCGAGCAGACTGGGAGGCAGCTATCCGCTGCGTATAACATTCACGGCTGTGGTTGCTGGCGGCAGACAGCCATATGCCGCTAGCTGGCAGTATGCCAACCAGTCCGTAGTTTACAGATCTAGCGGTATGTCGCTCAACGTCACCTACACTGCTGTGGGAAACTATTCACTGTTTCTGACAGTGAAGGACTATTACGGATCGTCCGCAAACGCCTCCGAAACCATACGCGTCTTCCCTCCTCTGAACGGAATCATAACTGTCCTGCCTTCAAGCAACGGTGTTGCACCGTACAATGCTACCTTCAACGCCAGCGTTTCCGGGGGTTCAGGCGTCTATTTCTACTCATGGCATTTCGGTGGCGGTGCTGTTTCCAGCGGAAATCCCGTAAACCATGTGTTCGCATCAGGTGGCACATATCGTGTAAAGCTTATCGTTACGGATACGGCAGGAGATACCGTCAATATCACCACGCAACTGACGATTCAGGGACTGGGCCTTATCCCGCTTCTCGAAAATCATACGACGCTGATTATACTGTTTCTGACTATTATAATCGCAGCGACGGCAAGCTATTTCATCGTCAGGAAAAAATAATGGTTTTGCAATATCTCTTAATACCAAATTACTTATGATTTCACGGTGCTTCGAGTGCCTCCTACTTCCATTTACAGGAAGGGCTCCGAACTCTTTAATGACGGGAAAGTGAGCCTTGATGCCGAAACCGAAAAGGGCGTCTATCTTTTTGTGGAAGGGGAGCACAGGCGATACGAAGTAAGGCTGATGAGCGGCGGATCATTCAACTGCACATGTGCGCTCGGCAGTCTCAAAGCAGGCAAACCGGTAATCTGTTCCCATGTTGTGGCAGCAATTCTCTTTGAAACATCCCGCGAGAGGAGGAGCGTAGATTCATCTCTTCCCTGAGTCGCTCCCGATAGAATAGGACACTATAATTCCAGAGCCCACGGATACAACAACAACGGCAAGGGGGCCGATTATTGCGTACCAGGGGATCAGGTTGAGTCCCAGCACGTCCACAGTGGTTATCTGGCCGGCCGACTGGACAAACGGCTTTGAGGCGGCAATCGTTCTGAACGACAGCGTCTGGGAATATGCTCCGGGTGACGAATATGATGACAGTGTCAGCGAAAGAGTCGTATTGCTTCCAATGGCTGCATTCGGCGGCACAAAAACTGTAATCTCGTCTGAATAACTGCTGCCGGAATACAGTACAAAGCGGCTGTGTGAGATGCTGTAGTTCCATCCGGGAGCTCCGGTGAACCGGAGGTTGGAGACGGAGAGCGGTATGGTCCTGTAACCGTTTGCTGCTGTCAGGTTGATGTAGTACGTTGCGAAACTGCCGTCCGCCTGGACCAGGCTGGTCGCATTTGTGCTCTGCGTTATTGATGTAGGCGTCAGGAACAGGAAGGCAACAAATATCAGCGATACGAGGACGATCACTGCAATTATGTCCAGTATTTCGATTTTTATATTCACAGCCTACAATTGCCAGCTAATAATTAATTTCTTCTGTCATCTGTCACAAAAAAACAGGGTAAGTAAAAAATAAAAGGTTTGGGGAGACCCGCTGTAATGGATATCAGCTAAGTCGGCGGCCCTGTAGGGTTTATAAACACCAGTGCAAGCGACGACATCGGGATATGGGCTCCAAATCCATCGTAGGACATGTCAAACATGCCCGAAGTCCCTGTCCCGTTCCCTGTCTGAGATGGGTTATGTGCCGTGACATATAGAAGACCCGTTGCGTATTCTGTGTGCCTGTTTATCATCAGTTTTATCTTCACTGACGGTAGGACGGTTGTGTTTGAATACGTAACAGCCTCGCCTGCCCCTTCAGAGCCGGCGCCTGCATTTCCTGTTCCATTGATGCGAGATTGCTCATTTCCATTCCGGTTGTTTGTGCTGTAACTGAAAGTACCATCGCTGATGCAGATAACGGTTGTAACCGATGTTGTCTGAGCGTCGAGCAGTACGTGTATCCCGCCGTTGACCTTTATGCTGAGTTCAGAGTCGTTCAGGCATATCAGCGTGTATACTGTGTATGTGGCAGGCTGGCTGCTCGGTGGCGGCTGTGCCGCGGCATTAACCGAAAAGCCTCCCTGTATCGAAACTTTCATTTCCGAATTATTCAGAAACAAAAATGTCCCGATCTGCACGGTTGGAGCCGGCGGCATTGGCGGTTGCGGATGTGCATTTAAGGCGACACCGCCTGACACCGAAATTTCGAGACTGGAGTTGTTCATCTGAATGATGGTAGCGAGTGGTGCTGTTTCGTTCATCGGGGAAGTGCCTGTGTCCAGGCCAATGTTCAGGCCCCCATTTATCCGGACGGATGCCTCTGAATCATTCAGGTAGACAGAGGTATATGCGACAATCCGGACTGTGGTGTTATCCGTTCCGGCAGAAGCCGTTCCTGCCGGTTGCTGAGATGTCTGCTGCAGTCCGCTTATTTCCAGATTTATCTCCGAATTGATGCTGCTTATTGAAGTGAAACTAACGATGCTCAGGCCAGGCGGCGGAGGCGGCGGAGCGTGAGTTCCGAAGGATATCCCGCCATTTATGCGCAGATTGATTTCCGAATTGTTTGCCGTTATTACGGTATAAACGATGAGCTCGCTGTTCGGCGGCGGTGCATTGAGATCGATGTGTATCCCGCCGTTGACCTTTATGCTGAGTTCAGAGTCGTTCAGGCATATCAGCGTGTATATCATGTAAATGAGTGGCTGGCCGCTCGGCGGCGGCGGTGCTGCCGTGTTTATGTCAATGTGTATCCCGCCGTTTATCTCTGCATTCAGTTCGGAGTTGTTCAGACAGATGGATGTGTATATCAGGTAGTTCGGTCTTGGAATTGTTGTGTTCACAGCCGTAACTATGAAAGTCAGCGTTGAGCTGTTTTCAATCCCGTTTGACGATATGGCTGTTATTGTAACCACAAATGTCCTGTTGAACGAAAACAGCTCCGTAAGATTCAGTATGCTGAGCGGTCCCGGTGTGACTACCGGTGCAGTGTAGTTGGCGTCTGTCAGTGTAGCATTCACTGGAACCATTTCAACCCAAGGGACGCTTGCAGTCCAGTTTATCAATCCGGTTGTGTTCACTGCAGTATAGTTGATGACGTATGTCCCTGTCGAGCCGGAGGGTACAGTGATAGTTGCCGGAAGGTTCTCGAAGATGATTTTGCCCGCTGGTGCCGGCGAGATTTTCTCGCTGATGATGTTGAATGTAATTGTTGATGAATTTGTAATCCCGTTGCTTGAAATTACAGATATGTTCACAATCGCTGTTGTGTTGGCAGTCACATTCGGGGCGGTGTAGTTTGCAAATGCGGTTGTGCCGTTATTTGTTGAGACCATCACCCAGGTTCTGTTAGCGCTCCAGACAAGTGGCGCTGTCGCATTTAATGCAGTGTAGTTTATGGTGAATGTTCCTTTTGAACCGGAATATACCGTCAGTGTCGCGGGCAGATTGTCAAGCATTATGTATGATTTGACAGAAACAGCGGATGTGATGTAGTCAATAACCGTGAGCGCAGAGCTGTTGGCTGCGCCGTTGGCCGAGGATACGTTTATGCTCACGACGTAGGTTGTGTTGGCAGTCACATTCGGGGCGATGTAGTTTGCCACTGCGCTGGTGCTGTTTATTGTTGTAATCGAAACCCAGGATTCGTTTGTTGCCCACGAAAGTGGTCCTGGGCTATTTTTCTCTGTATAGTTTATCACGTAGCTTCCTGAAGTGCCAGATCTCACCCTAACGGTTGCTGGAAGATTGGTAAATGATATCGACGGTTTCTTTGGTTTGGGCACTGGAGCCTGATGGTAGCTGGTTATGTTGACCGAAACGAACGATGGTGTGATTGTGCCAACAGCCGCTGCCTCGTGGAAATCGATATGTCCGCTGGCGTTATCGTTTCCCGTGATCTTGAGCGTTATGTTGGTATCCCTGAATCCCACCGGCATTTCCCCGAGCGTTGACTCGATACCCTTTCCCCCGTCTATTATATTCCAGTTTGTTCCCTGCGCCATAAAATACGCTGTTGCGTTTGTTACCGGTGACTGGCTGTCCACAGTTACGGTTATTCCCTGAACATATCTGTCAGTGACTAAAAATGTCAGAGGGAAGCTCTGGTTTGCGCTGACGCTCATGTTTACAACCTCCGGATAGCCGCTGACTTCTGCATTCCCGGGGGCAGTTGTTGATGACTTTGTCTGCTTGGACGGAAGAGACAGGAGGTAGACTGCCAGTCCGCTGATGATGAGTATTGCGACCACTATGGCTACAACGATCCGTCTCCCGGATCTGGTCTTGAGTAGATTTCCTAGCATATTTGTCTCATCCCTCAGCCGGTTTTGGCAGGACCCTTTGAAAATCCCGTCCCAGCCACTGCCTTCTGTCTCGCCTCTATATCCACCCTGAGCTGCTGTATTTCAGAATTTACCTTCTCCATCCTTCCCTTCAGTTTCATTCTGTAGTTGTCGTTGCGGTAGATTATGGATTCGTAGTCATTCTGAGTAATCTCATTCTTTGCTATACGGGTCTTAGCCCCCTGTTCTATCATTTCACATACTCTCAATTCCTCCTCCAGTTTCTCCCTCTCCTTGGTGAGCATTTCAAGCTTCTTGCTCAGCCTGTCAATTTCTGTTTCCCCGCTCTCGGCAGCGTTACCCTGTTTCTTTAAAATGTCAATAAAGAAATGGGTGGCGACTGCACCGATTGTTCCTCCAAGAAGCGTGACCGCAATTTCATACCCGAGCTGAAAAATCTCCTGGGAGGAACCGGACGCGGCAATATACGGGGAAATGGTAACGGTGAATGGGATCTCCAAAAAAGGGAAGGAAACAAATAAATGCTGCCAGTAGAGCAGTGCAGCCAGCGACAGAATGCTGAAAACAAGGGCCATGGAAAACGCGCTGGCAATCCTGACCCTCTCCGATACGATTGCACCGGCAAGGAGCGAAGCAATAAGAATTGAAAGATATGCCTCGAGATGAATGGCGCCAGCTGCGGCTAGAACCAAAATTGCAACGATAGCACCAATCAGCGCCCTGTATCCTGTTTTCATATCAGCACGATCCGGCGTCTGCAGAGAGCATGCATCCCACCTTCCTTCCAAAGAACGAAGACGTCTTTGCCAGCTGCCAGACTAATGTTGCTATCAATCTTGATAATTTATAAATTGTGGTCGAAATCTGCATTTCAGTCCAGGCTGGACTGTCACGGGGCAACAAGAGTGACCTGATTCAGAGGTTAATCATGTCATTCAGTACCTGAAGCGATGTCTTCTGATTTGGCCAGTTCAGTCTTTCCGCCGCCTGTTTATAGGGCAGCCATGCATATTCGACATGCTCTTCCGAAATTCGAACTTCCCTGGTTCCTGTCTGGACGCCAAAGGAATGTTCTTCAATTTTAGTATTATCTTTCGTGAATTCGAATGGAACGCGCAGATCAATGATGTATGCCAGCTCTCCAATGCCTGTCTCCTCCTCTATTTCTCTCTGTAGCGCATCCAGGAGTTTTTCGCCCTTTTCGACATGACCTGTCACCGGTCCCCACATTCCTCCTCTGCTCTCTGGTCTCCTCAGCAGCAGATACTCCATGCTTTCGGCTGCATTGTAGAGCAGCGCCTGGATCTTCATTATTCTCTCCAATTTATCACCACGATCATTTATGCTCCGAATGTGTACGAATCAGTGCCATCCTCTTCTTGCCATATCCCGGCCGATGACCATTCTCTGTATTTCATTTGTTCCCTCGTATATTTCGGCAATACGGGCATCCCTGTACATTCTTTCAATCTCGGAGGTTTTGATGAATCCTGTTCCGCCATGTATCTGAAGCGATTCATCCACACAGAAAGAGGCTGTTTCACTTGCAAATGTTTTGAGCATGGCTGCTTCCCTGGTAAGATCCTCCCTTTTGCTTTTCGGCCACGCGGAAACGTCCGTTCCCAAAGCATCCGCTCTTGCAGCTACGTTGTATAGGAAGTAACGGAGTGCTTCCGTCCTTATCCCCATTTCTGCAAGCTTGAACTGGATAGCCTGAAATTCCGCGATAGACCTGCCGAACTGTATCCTGTTTTTTGCGTATGCAAGAGCAAGCTCTATTGCCCTGGATGATGCACCCAGGGAACCTGCTGAAAGCGTAATCCTCCCGACATCCAGTGTTGTCATAGCGATCCTGAAGCCATCTCCGATCCTGCCAAGAACATTCTCCTCTGGGACGCTAACGTTGTCGTAGAACAGCTGCATAGTGCTGCTTCCCCTGATTCCCATCTTTTCCTCTTCTCTCCCGAATTTGATACCACCAAATTTCCTTTCGACAATGAATGCGGTCAATCCACCGGCGGCACCCTGTTTTCTGGCGGTGGCGGCAAAAACAATGTAGACATCTGCCTCCTTTCCGTTAGTTGCCCAGAGCTTTGTGCCGTTAATCACGTAGCTATGCCCCTCCTTTGTCGCCGTTGTCTGTATGGATGAAGCATCTGAACCGGCGCCCGGTTCTGAAAGATTGAAAGAGTGCAGGGTTGTCCCCTTTGCTGCCGGTATTAGGTATTTCTGTTTCTGTTCCTCATTTCCAAAGTAGAGCAGCGGGATGCTTCCTAGTGAACAGTGTGCGCTGAGGATTGTGCACACAGAAGCATCCACACGGCCAAGCTCCTCGAGAAGAATGCAGTACCCCGTTTTTCCAAGACCGGCTCCGCCGTACTCCTCCGGAATTGGCACTCCCATGTATCCCATTCCCGCCATCCTGCTTATGATTTCAGAAGGGAATCTGGCTTCCCTGTCGATCTGGGCGGAAAGCGGTCTAAGCTCCGTCTCGAAAAATTTCCTTGCACTTTCCCTCAGCAATTCCTGTTCTTCGGAAAATGAGAAATCAACCAATCATTTCACCTTCCAGTATTGATGTAAGCGCCTTCTCCTGTATCTTCTTCTGTATAAATCGATGTGCAAAATCTGCATTTCCCTCCATATGAATGCGTCTTGCCGTGATGCATGAAATTACCGTTGCCACGTTCACTGTGAGGAATAGTCAAAAAATCCCTTTCCGGTCTTCCTTCCCAGTCTTCCCGCATCAACCATTCTTTTAAGCAGCGGTGATGGTCTGTACTTGGAGTCACAGAATTCGTCGTACAGAACCTTCGAGACATTGTACGAGATGTCCACTCCGACCATGTCTGCCAGCTCAAGCGGTCCCATGGGCAGCCCTGCACCTTTTTTCATTGCCGTATCTATGTCACCGGCGGAGGCTATGCCCTCCTCGAGGAGGAAGCATGCCTCGTTCAGCATGGGGACAAGGAGCCTGTTCACCAGGAAGCCCGGGGATTCCCTGACCCTGATAGGCACCATCTGGTACCTGTGGTTCTTCATGCTTCTGATCAGGTCAACGACCTTTGCTGCAGTCTCCTCAGCTGTATCGATTCCGGGGATTATTTCCACAAGAGGCAGGGTATACGGCGGGTTGAAGAAATGCATGCCGATAACCCTGTGCCTTGTATTTGTCGATGAAGCTATGGCTGTAATTGATATGGAGGATGTATTGGATGCCAGAACTGCGCTTTCCGGCGCAACACTTTCCATTTCGCCGAATATCTTCTTCTTGACACCGATATCTTCAAAGGCAGCCTCAATTACGAGATCGGCATCCCTGAGATCGTCATAGGACGTTGAACCGTGTATTCTTGCCAGAATTTCATTTTTTTCCTTTTCCGAATACAACGGTTTGAGTGACGCCCTTACGGACCCTTTCTGCTCTTCGGTGAGTTTTACACCAAGTTCCTCTATTTTCCTTATCTGTCCCGATGCTCTCCCCGATTGAAAGGAAACAAGATCAGACAGTATCCTGTCGATATTTTTCATGCCTTTCCGAACAAGTCCGTCGTTTACATCCTTCAGTGTTACTTCCATCCCATTGAATGCAAACAGCTCTGCTATCGCCGAGCCCATTGTTCCTGCGCCGATGACCCCTATTTTCTTTGCATTGAGCATACTGTTATCATCTCCCGGTAGGCCAGATGGACAACAATTAATTAATAACTCCCGGAAGAAGACATATTTCCCGTGCGGATTCAATGACCTGAATTGTGCCTTTTTCCGCTAATGGCTCTCTTTCTGGAACGCGATCCCCTTTTTCCCATCTCGTGCAAAAACAACTCTGTCTCCCACAGCTATTTCAGCAGGTGAATGCACCTCCGCCATCCAGCCGGATGTGCTGCCACCTTCATCAAGGTCAACAACCACATATGCATACGGTGCATCCTCCACGAATTTTTCAGATGGCACGCTGAGCAATGTGTATGTCCGTACTGTGCCGCTCCCCTTGAATGTGAAAGGCGATAGTTTTTCAGAATGGCATCGGGGGCACAGAAGAGTGAAGGTCAGACCTCTGTGGCCGCACTGCCCGCAAACGTAACCAACAAGTCTTCCTGCTCTGATATTTTGCTCAAAATCAGAAATAGACTGCACGCCGTTCACCTTCTTCTTCCCAGTATGTGTATGGAACAGGAACCGCCCGTTGCCCCCACATTGTGTGCAAGTCCTATCTCTGCGCCTTTAACCTGCCTCTGGCCGGCCTTCCCGGTGAGCTGCTCGTAAATCTCATGTATCTGCGCAACGCCTGTTGCGCTGACAGGATGTCCTTTGGCCTTCAGCCCTCCGGAGGGATTAACGGCTATTCTTCCTCCTATGGCCGTTTCCCCCTCCTCTGCTGCCTTCCCTCCACAGCCCTTCCTGAAGAAGCCGATATCCTCTGTAGCAATAATTTCTGCTATCGTGAAACAATCGTGGACTTCAGCAACATCAACATCCGCTGGTTGCAGATGTGCCCTGGAAAAAGCCCTTTCTGCAGCTTTGGACGCTCCTTCCAGATGGGTGATGTCATTCCTGTCCTGCAAAGTGGCGGCACTTCCAGCCCTTTCGCTGGACATGATTTCCACGAGTTCCTGCGTGAGTTTCCTCGCCTTTTCCTCCGAAGCAATCACAACTGCGGCTGATCCGTCGGAAAACGGGCAACAGTCGTAAAGATGGAAGGGGTATGCGACAACCGGAGACTCGAGATAATTCTCCATTGTTATCCTCTTGTGGAAATGGGCTAGCGGATTTTTGGCAGCGTTTTCATGATTCTTGATGGCAACTGCACCGAGCATATTCTGTGTTGTGCCGTATTTTTTCATATGTGCAATGGCCATACTGGCATACAGACCCGGGAAAGTAACACCGCTGCTGGCTTCAAATGAAAAATCGGAACCCATTGCAAAATATGTTGTGGCTGAAAGAGTGTCAAGGTGGCTCAGCTTTTCCCCTCCGGCAACGAGACAGACTTCATCCTGACCGCTTGCCACGTGCACATAAGCCTCATGTAGCGCTGCAGAGGAGCTCGAGCAGGCGCTTTCCACAGTCACTGAAGGCACTTCGGGAATGCCCAGGGCCGAATTGATCAGCGGCCCCACATGCAGCTGCCCTTCGGTGATGCCGAATGCATTGGAATAAAATGTCGAATCGATTTCAGTAGGTTCTATTCCGGCGTCATTTATTGCATTAAGTGAGACAGTTGCTAGCGATTCCCTTCCTGTTTCATTCATCCTTCCGAATTTTGACATTGAGCTTCCTACGACAAACACCTTCCTCATTTCAGGCTCTCCATCCGTGTCCGTTCATGTCGGTTCAATAGTACAATACCTGTATTTATTCATGTGAATTATTTCAGTCCCGTTTCCGGTACCGAGCGGTTCTGAGAATTCCTTTATTACCTGTGTCCATTACTGAGAGGTGAATGAAGTCCCTCTCTCGAACAGAAAACTCCGACTCTGCCGAGCAGCATGGAAGCGGAAAACACATCTCTGTAAATGTTTTGGAACCGTTCAATCTAAAGCTGACGGTTGAGTGCGGGCAGGCCTTCAGATGGAACAGAACGGGTTCCTACTACTACTGCGTTCAGGGGCGCAGAATACTGAAGATAAGACAGAGAGCGAACGAACTGATGGTTTCAATGAGCCCCGATACAGGATATTTCGGCGTGCTTGGTGCGATCGGAGAATTATTCAGATTTGACGACAACATCAAAACAATAATGGAAGAGATTTCCAGGGATGACAATATAGAAGCGGCACTGAGGAAATACGCGGGATTGCGTCTTATGAGGCAGGACCCGTGGGAATGCCTCGCATCCTACATTTGCTCAATAAATTCCAACATACCGAAAATAAGAGGAGACGTTGAAAGGCTCTCTTCTCGTTACGGCGATGAAGTGCATTATGAAGGCAGAACTTTCTGGACATTTCCCACAATAGATGCACTGGCCAATGCGCGGGAATCTGAATTACGGTCGATGAAACTGGGCTTCAGATCGAGGTATCTGGCAGATGCTGCGAAAAAGGTAAGGGATGAGGGGATAGACCTCAGCTCGCTCAGAAGGATGGATTACGACAGGGCATTTGAAATACTGAACGAATTCAACGGTGTCGGACCCAAGGTTGCAGATTGTGTCCTGCTTTTCTCGATGGACAAGCTTGAAGCCTTCCCTGTTGACCGCTGGGTAAAGAGAGGCGTGGAACTGCTCTATTTTGACGGCAGAACTGTGCCTATTCGGAAAGTGAGGGAATGGGCAATGGAACATTTCGGAAGATTTGCGGGATACGCTCAGGAATATCTGTTTTACGGTTCAAGACTCAGGAAGATTTTAGCCGACGATCGCGTTTCAGCTTCCGAATCTCCTCCGCCTTAGCTGATAGGAGCGTATGGCCCTGAGAAAATCAAGAAGGCTGAATGTCGGCCAGTATACATCACTGAAATAGAGTTCGCTGTAGGCAGCCTGCCAGAGGAGGAAGTTTGAAATCCTTTCTTCACCCGACGTCCTCAATACAAGGTCAGGGTCGGGAAGTCCGTCCGTGTAGAGGAATTTTGACATTAATTTTTCATCTATGTCGTCTATAGTGATTTCGCCGGCAGTTGCCTTCCTTGCTATCTGCTTTATGGCTGTTATGATCTCCTGCCTGCTTCCGTAAGCCACTGCAATGTTGTACGTATAGTCGGTGTAGGATCTCGTTCTCTCTTCGGCATAGCGTATCGCCCTCTGTACTTTATCGGGCAGCAGCTCGATCTGCCCTATGGCCCTTATCCGTATGTGATGCCTGTGCACTCGCGCATCATCCCCCACCTTTTTGAAATTCTCCTCAAACATATTCATCAGCGATTCTACCTCGTCGCTGTTCCGCTTCATGTTTTCCGTGGAAAATGCATAGACAGTCAGCACCCTGATATCCAGCAGCAGACACCAGTCAAGCATTTGCTCCAGTTTATCCTTGCCCCTCCTGTGCCCTTCATTCTGCAGCAATTCCATTTCTTCCGCATATCGCCTGTTGCCGTCCATTATTACAGCCACATGCCTTGGAACAGGGAATTTCCTCACTTCCGCCAGGAGACGCTTTTCATAAGCGCTGTAGGCCGTGTCGGCAATGGCCTTTGCTATGCCTCTTGCTGTCGACATATCTCCTTTCGTCTGGCGATCCTGGCTCATTGGATATCCTTTCAGAGCTCTATTGTCTCGCCGACCTTCATAACCTTTACCCTTATATTTCCAGAGCTGATCCGCCTGACCTCCTCCTCAAACTTCGACGGATCCTGCTGTATTGCGGGAAACGTACTGTAGTGCATAGGAATCACGATTTCCGGCGCAATAACCGATGAAGCAAACGCAGCCTCTCTGATCCCCATCGTGAATCGATCTCCAATCGGTAGTATTGCAACCTTCGGCCTGTAGAAGTCTCCTATCCATTTCATATCGCCGAAGTATCCCGTGTCCCCCGCATGATAAACAGTGACGCCGCTTTCCACCACAAAACCGGCCGGCGAACCGCCTGTCTGAAGCGCTTCCCCCTCAAATACATCAGACGAGTGCAGAGCATTTACCATGTTTATGCTGCTATCCATAATTCTGACGCCGCCGCCGATATTCATCTGTTCCACTTTGGCTCCCTGAGAATCAAATCTAACAGCCAGTTCGAAAATTGACGCAATTGGGGCCTTGTTTCTCTTTGCAATGTCTACAGAGTCGCCCACGTGATCGCCGTGGCCATGCGAAACACAAACGATATCGGTTTTTATCTCGGCGGGCCTGGATTTTGCAACAGGATTCCCGGAAATAAACGGGTCAAACAGTATTCTGTTCTTTCCTTCAAGCAGAAATGCGGAATGGCCCAGCCAGGTCAATTTTGTCGTCTGTATCACCTTTCAACACACGAAAAGCAACAGTCGCTATTAAACTTTGGACATCGAGACTCTGCCACAATTTGACCTGTACGCTCTGGCAGTTCAATTGTATGTGTCGTTCTTTTGTCTCTGCAGAGGCAAAAGCACATTGCCTGCACCCTATTTGGTTCCCGCTCTGTTTTTGTCTCCGGCGCTGCAATAATTATGCATTCAGCTATGAAGGTTCATTAATCCCTTCCATAAAACAGGATGTCAGTAGCTGTTCCATAGGCGTCTGAACAGCAAAGCACCAGGCAGCGCAACCGCTGGCCTGAAGATGCGAAGCCGTGACTGATTGTTACCTGCAAGTGTGCCGCTGGGAGCTGATGACATATTTGACCGCAGCAGGTATAAATCAGCAGGTCATCGCGCTTCCGTGACATTGCCACTGCCCGGTCCGTGAATTGATCTGGTACGTTCACTGCAAAACCGGGATCCGTCACGATTCCTTCGGTTTATTGCCTTATGCTGAAAATTATACCGTGCTGTCATCGATTCGATACAATCTTTTAAAATACCGTAGTCTTTCCGCTTTCCGGTAAACACGGTGCTGAAATGAATTTCATCTGCCTTGACTGCTCGACTGTCATTTCAGCCTCATCTGTACTTCTGTCATGCAAGAAATGCGGAGGGCTGCTCGAATGGATGAGCGAGGGTGAGGTTAAGGTAAGCAGTTTGCTGCCGCCGCCGCAGGATTTCAATTTGTGGCGCTATTCCGCACTTCTCCCCCAGGTAGATGAGGAAAAGATAGTCTCCCTGTCAGAAGGCGGTACACCGCTTCATTACGCTGAAAACCTGGCAGAGGTTATGGGGATCGAAGAACTGTTTGTCAAGAATGAAGGAAAAAATCCCACCGGTTCATTCAAGGACAGGGGAATGAGTGTCGCCATGACCGTGGCAAAGGCGACAGGTGTACGGATCGCAATGTGTGCTTCAACAGGAAATACGGCTTCTTCAATGGCGGCATATGGTGCAAAAGCGGGCATTCCCACGGTCGTCGTTGTCCCCCGGGGCAAAGTCGCCAAAACCAAACTCGCTCAATGTGTTGCCTATGGCGCCAGGATCGTTGAAACGAAAGGTAATTTCGATCAGGCGCTTGAAATAGTGAAGGAGAATGAAGGGACTGATGGAACGGGAATAATGAATTCCGTAAACCCCTTAAGGATAGAGGGACAAAAGACTGCCGCATTCGAAATATGCGATCAGCTTTCCGCTGCTCCCGACTGGCTCGTTATCCCGGTTGGAAACGGTGGAAACATAAGTTCATACTGGAAGGGATTCAAGGAGTTCAGATCAATCGGCGTGATTTCCGGGCTCCCGAAAATAGTCGCTGTCCAGGCAGAGGGTGCATCTCCGATCGTGCACGCATATGAGAAAGGTCTGAGTTCTATAGAGTTTACAGAATCGCCTGAAACCGAGGCTTCCGCAATAAGGATCGGAAAACCAGCAAACTGGAAGAGGGCCTTATCCGCTGTAAGGGAATCGGCTGGGCTTGCAATCGCTGTCACGGACCGCGAGATCATAGATGCCAGGAAAATGCTCGCGGAGAAGGAAGGGATCCTTTCGGAGCTTGCCAGCGCTTCCACCGTTGCGGCTCTAATCAGGCTGTCATCCAGACATCTTTTCAAGCAGGGCGAAACAGTCGTCTGCGTTGCGACAGGAAACGGACTCAAGGATGTCAGCGTTTCCGGAGCCTTCGACTCCACAGTTATTTCGTCCTCCGCCGAATTGCGGAAGATTTTGACAGCTATTTGAAAATCAGGAGTGCTTTATTTTGAGATTTATTTTAATTGGACTGGGTGAAGTCGGGCGATCGCTTCTTTCTATCATGGAAGAGAGTGGCTTCCATCAGTCTCGCACAACAGGCGATTTCAAGCTGATCGGAGTTGCCGACTCCACCGGATTCGCGTCGCACCCTGACGGACTGAAGTTCGCATCTGTTCTCAACTCCAAGAAAGAGGGGACGATATCAACCCTCCCTAATTTCTGTCAGGGGGGCAGGATCCGCGAACTGATCAAAGAGACGGATGCCGATATTGTCGTGGACTGCCTGCCTACAGACTACCGTGAGTGCGACTCTTCGCTTGAAATCATGCGTTCTTCCTTCAGAGCCGGTATGCACTATGTTACGGCAAGCAAGGCAGTCATGGCAATTCGGATGACGGAAGCACTGGAGGCAGCGCAGGAAAACGGTGTCATGCTGAAATTTGGCGCGACAGTTGGAGGAGGGACACCCTTCCTTGATTTTGGAAAAGAATGTCTTTTCCCTAACAGAATACGTGCCCTCAGAGGCGTTCTGAACGGAACAACAAATTTCATACTTTCCAGAATGACGGAAGGAGTTTCTCAGAATATTGCACTCGCCGAAGCTCGCCGCCTGGGCATTGCCGAAGCGGAGTCCTCAAACGACATCAACGGTACAGATGCAGCCGCAAAGATCGTAATACTTGCTAACTGGCTCTGCGGCGCGTCGCTACGTCTTGGCGATGTTACGGTCAAAGGTATCGGCGAAATTTCAGGCAAAGACATGCTCGAAGCATTGCGCGCGGGAAATACCATAAGGCTGATAGCCGAGTTTGATGGTCGAGCATCTGTTTCTCCAGTAGCGATACCAGTTTCGGACAGACTCAATATAAACGGAACTCTCAATGCGCTCTCGTACCACATCGACGGCGGCGATGTTGTCACGCTCACGGGTTCGGGGGCAGGCGGGAGAAGCACAGCACGCGCAGTTTTCCGTGACATGCTTCTGATACGCAGCAGGATTTAGGGAAAATAACTGCCTGTTGCTGTAAGCCATGGCTTGCCGGCATCATGCACGGTGTTGATGCCATCCCACATGCGGTTCGTCTGGAATAAGGCGATCAGTCAATATTAAGAAAGTCCAGCGGATATTATCCCTGAAATCGATGAACAGAGAACTGCGCGGTTCCATTGTTCCGCTGGTGACTCCTTTCAGAATCAACAATTCGATAGATTTCGAATGCGTTTCTAGACTGGTAGACTGGCAGATTCGTAATGGAACACACTGCATTTCCGTAGCTGGAACCACCGGTGAGCCCACCTCCCTTTCGCTAGAGGAAAGGGAACAGCTTTTCGAACGGACTGCCGAATTCATTAATGGGCGCGTTCCGTTCATTGCCGGCACGGGAACAAATAATCTTACGGACACTATGCGGCTTACAAAGCGTGCGGAGCGCATCGGGGCCGATGCAGCCCTGGTTATTGTGCCATATTATGTCAAACCGTCCCAGGAGGCGCTTTTAAAATATTTTTCCAGGATTGCCCGGTCTGTTTCTCTTCCCCTGATAATATACAATATCCCGGGCAGGACAGCAACCGATATTCTGCCGGAAACTGTTTACAGACTCAACGTGTCGAACAGCAATATAATCGGCATCAAACAGTCCAGCAGGGATATGGATGCAGCAACATCCATATTATCTAAGTGCGGTCCTGATTTTCTGCTATATTCCGGAATAGAATCGCTCTGCTACCCGATGCTTGCAATAGGCGGTGCCGGGCACTTCAGCGCGACTGCAAATATCCTGCCCCGGGAAGTCGCCGCCTTGTACGATTTCGCAGTCTCAGGAAAGTGGAAGAAGGCCATGGAACTTCATTTCAGGCTCTTTCCAATCAACGAGGCAATTTTCTGGGAAACCAATCCTGTTCCGCTGAAAGCAGCCATGGAAATGCTTGGTCTGGCGAACAACATACTCAGGCCGCCGCTGCTGAAACTCCCCGCACGGAAGAGATCAAAACTCAGAGAACTGCTCGAAACGTACGGTCTTAAGAGGGAAGTGATGGTGTGAAATACGTAAGGTTTGTGTTTTCGGGCAAGGAGCATACCGGGACTGCAGAAGGCAAACGCCTGTTTGATGAGACGGGTGGCTATTACTCTGTGGATGAGGTGCGTTTCCTCCCGCCTGTCAGGCCATCAAAAGTAATAGGGCTGGTACTCAACTATAGAGATCATGCGGATGAGCTGGGACTGAGTCCCGGAGAGTCCCCGCTCATTTTCCTCAAGCCGCCGAATACCCTCGTCGGGCATATGGAAAACATAATTTATCCCTCAGGCGCGACCTATGTACATTACGAGGGTGAGCTGGCGGTCGTAATAGGAAGGAAAACGCGTAACGTAAGATCGTCCGATGCTTTGAACTTTGTTCGAGGATACACCGTAGCAAACGATGTCACGGCGAGGGACTTTATCACAAATACATTCAGGCCCCCGGTTAAGGCAAAAGGGTTCGACACATTCTGTCCGCTCGGTCCCTGGGTTGCATCCGCTGAAGATATAGACCTGGACGGAGGGTTGCAGATCAGGACAACCGTCAACGGTGAGGTTAAGCAGGAGGGCAGCACGCTGATGTTCATTCACACTGTCGGTGAGATTGTGGAATTCCTGAGCGCATTCATGACGCTTTATGAGGACGACATCATCCTGACAGGCACGCCAAGGGGTATTTCGCCGATCAAACCGGGCGACGTAGTGGATGTGGACATTGAGGGCATAGGAAGGCTGACCAATCGCGTCGCATCAGAATATTGATCTGCGTGACAGGCAGTTTTATCATTTCAGTGAAAACATAATGTTTTACTATCCCATGTGCTATGCCTCACTATGAAAATAAGCGACTACGAAATTTATCAGCTCGGGAAGGAGGTTGCCAGCGGGCAGACATGGGCTTCTTCTGCTATTGTGGTCAGGGTCACGACATCAGACGGTATTGTGGGTTATGGAGAAGCGGTACCGACATTAAGGGTCGAGCCCGTGGTCTCCTCCCTTAAGGAAGTCGGGAGGGTCTACAAGGGCAGGGATCCGTTTGATGTGGAGCGAAACAGGTGGGAATGGTATAAACACGATTTTTATCTGTCCGAGTCATTTGAGAGCACAACAGCGCTCAGCGCGTTTGATATCGCATGCTGGGACATTATTGGCAAGAGCCTGGGAACACCTCTTCACAGGCTTATCGGCGGGAATTTCAGGGACAAAATAAGGGTATATGCAAATGGATGGTACAGCAACTGCGTCACGCCGGACCAATGGGCGAAAAGGACAAAGGAAATCGTGAAGATGGGATATACGGGCCTGAAATTCGACATATTCGGCCCGTATTTTGACTGGATTGATGAGAATGGAATACGCCAGGCGGTTGAGAGGCTTAAAGCTGTCAGGGATGCCGCCGGAGATAAAGTTGACCTTATGATAGAACACCATGGCAGATTCAATCCAAATTCAGCAATCAGAATTGCAAAGGCGATTGAGCCATTCAATCCACTCTTCGCGGAGGAACCGGTACATCCTGAGGAT
This sequence comes from Candidatus Sysuiplasma jiujiangense, assembly GCA_019721075.1. NCBI lineage: Archaea > Methanobacteriati > Thermoplasmatota > Thermoplasmata > Candidatus Sysuiplasmatales > Candidatus Sysuiplasmataceae > Candidatus Sysuiplasma > Candidatus Sysuiplasma jiujiangense. The sequence continues at coordinate 57,538 of JAHEAD010000008.1, read as the reverse complement.
TTCGACGGCCTGGAGAAGTACAGGAACAGCACCGGCATAAGAGTGGCACTGGGTGAAAGGGTTCTGACAAAACAGCATTTTGTTGCTCTTGCATCACGCGATCTACTGGACTTTTTCCAGGCGGACATAACGAACTGTGGCGGCGTGACAGAGGCAAGGAAGATGGCTGCAATCGCTGAATCTTACGGCATAGAAATGGCATTCCACAACGCTTTCGGGCCGATACAGAATGCAGTGACTATCCAGGTCGATGCGTCAATACCAAATTTCCTTATTCAGGAAGCATTCTACGACTTCTTTCCGGGATGGAAGAGGGATCTCATCGGAAACTCAACGCCTGTCGAGGGAGGGCACTTCAGCGTAAGCAAGAAGCCGGGCCTCGGCATAAGCGTGAATGAAAAAATGCTGGAACAACTCAAGGTGGAGGGACAGGAATATTTCAATCCCGATGAGCCCGTGTGGGTAATAGGCGGTACCTGGAAAAGCTACTGATGCGGCCGTTCAAACTGGTCGTGCCGGAAATCAGTCGAGGCCTATGCTGTTAATCACGCCGCCGGAATTGCCGTCAAGCACGATTACGATCTTTTTTCCCTTATGGTTGAACCTTGCAAACCAGACAGGAGCATGCAGCAGTTCAGGATCCGAAACGTCCATCTGGGTGTCCATTTTCTGCACCATGTGATGCTGTCTGTGCACCTTTTCCGACTGCACCTGGTCGACGTTTGTTTTGGCTGAATTTTTGGCTGAATCCTCGCCTACGTCACCGTTCAGTATCTTTGCAAATTTTGGTATTGCTGTGGTACTGAAGAGCGTCCTCTCCTGGAGTGAAAACTGATAATCCCTTGGCTGGTATTCATTCAACGCCTTCATTGCGACGACCGGAAACTGGTAATTCTGGTCAAGCGAATAAGAGCGTATTGTGTTGCGTCCTCCGCCGAAGCCGCCCATCGCCATTCCGCCGAACATGGCGCCTTCCATCATCCCAGTCCCGAATCCCGAATTCCTTCCTCCTCCGCCGAATGCTCCGCCCATGAGGCCGAAGAGGGCCGCAGTGGTGGCTATACTGCCCACCTCTGCTGCGGCATCGACTGCTGTGTATGCAGTTCTGGCCGAAACAGGCACAATCCAGTAAGGAACGACGCTCAGCGTCATATCTTCGTTTACCGAATCCTCCTCGAGATGTTTTTTGAGCAGTCCGCGGTCCATGATGCTCCTTATATTTTCGAGCGCCTGTTCCTTTGTTGTGAGTTTCAGAGGCAGCATTGTATGCTTTTCCACACCGCGCCATCCTCCTGAACCGAGTGAGACGCTTGAACCGCAGTATTCGCAAGTAACGACCATTTCACCGAACTGCGGCTTGATCGGCGCGCCGCAGCCGGGGCATTTCAGCTCGGTAGCCCCTGCGTCCGCCAGCACTGCCCGGGAATTGTTCTGCGAATCCGCCGGATCTGCGGCGGCAGGTTGCTTCGGCTGCGTAGTGGCAGATGGGACCTTTGTCCCGCATTTGTAGCAGAAAGCTGCATCATCAGGGAGCTGTGCACCGCACTTAAGGCAATACATGCATCAGTCACCTCACAGAGGCTTGCCGCAATTCGGGCAGAATTTCGTTTTCGTCTGTATTTCAAACCCGCAATTTGCACACTTGACAGGCGCTGGTTTCACATCTGCACCGCAGTTGGGGCAGAATTTGCTTCCCGATGGAATGTCTGCGTTGCACCTGGGGCATTTGACTGTCTGCTGGGCCGGTTGCGCCTGCTGCAGCGGAGCACCGCAGTTGGGGCAGAAATTTGTTTGTGTTGTAATCAGCGCACCGCATTTCGGGCACTGCCTTGATGGCTGCATTGCGCCCATCATCTGACCTCCCATCGCATAACCCATGCCGGCTCCGGCTCCAATGCCCACGCCAAGTCCCGCTCCCACACCAGCAACCCCTGAAGGGTTCTTTGCCGCATCCACCATCGCCTGCCCTGCCTGATACTGCATATAATTTACACCCAGCACCGACATTTCGGATCTTGTGTCCACTGCCTTCTGCACGCTGTCCGGCAGGCTTATTGTAAGCCCCGGAACCTTGTTGATTTCAACTCCGTACTGCTGGAAATGGTCCGCGGATGAACCTAGAACCACCTGCTCTATATTGGGAAGATTGGCGGCAAGGTCTGTTATCTTGAGTCCGCTGTCTTTCATCTTTCCTATGGCGGCATATACGAGCAGGACCATCTGCTCCCTCAGCCTGCTCTCCACCTGTTCCATCGTTTCTTCATTGAAAGTGCCTACAAACTGGTTTATGAAATTCTCAGGATTTGACACACGCCATCTGTACTCGCCGAAGACACGGAGACTCACGACGCCAAACAGGGCATCCGTGAATTCATACGGTTCTGTGCTTCCGAATTTGCTGTCAAAAAATCTCTTCTGCAGATAGTAAACTTCGGCCTGCTGCTGGACACCTGTGAAAAATTTTAGGAGCGGTCCGACTATCGGCGCGTTGAAATCAGTCAGCGCGTATCTGTTCGGCTTGTCAAAATATGCAAGTACCTTCCCATCTCTGTAGAAAACCGCAATTTCATCCTCCCTTACGACGATATTGTCGTTGAGCCTTATAAGGCGCGGGACCTTCCACATAACATTGTCCTGCTTGAACTGAGTTTCCCAGGCAATGGTTATCGAGCCAGCAACGCTTCCGCCGGAATACGGTATTTCTTTTGATTTTTTACCGAACATTTGTCTCACACGACCTTTATGTTTTCAACAGCTGTCATCCGCGCGTTCCATTTCCCCTTTATCTCATCAACTTCCCCGGACAGAAGCGTTATTCTCGCAACAAGCTCGTTCCCGGTGAGCGAACTTAAGGGGAATGCGGCAACATCCGAGGAAAATTTTGATGCGGAAGATATGAATGCATAGTCGTAGTCATACAGTGATTCAAGCTTCGACTGATCCATCCTTATCGCGGGGGAGATGCCTGAGTAGCCCTGTTCAGCATGGATAATCTCACCTTCGAGCAGCTGCAGCTTGGAGAGCAGCGATGCCACGGGCTGGAGGGAACCGTAGTCTCCCCTTGCCGCAATAGCTGATCTTGCGCTCCTGATGCTGCTCTCACCTGACTGGAGCAGCGACGCAACCTGTCTGCGAAGAAGTTCATCTGCAACCCTAAGATCTTCAAGCTGCCTGTATCCTCTGAAACCGGGAACCAGCAGCTGTATTTTTTTAAGCAGTCCTCTGCTTTCGTTTACCCTGTTCCTGATGTCAGTTCCGCCGTCCATCTGTTTCGGCCGTCTATTTTATTCCGAATATTTGATTGTTGAGCCGCTGCAATCGTATTTCGTAGTCCCAATTCCGTTCCCCCCAGGGTGAAATCAGGCGCTCTGTACGGAGACACCGGTTCTGGCCCCGTAAAAGAAATGGCGTTCAAGAGCCTGGAATCAGCTCGTTTCCGCGGTTCGCAGGATATGTTTAATCCTATGTAACGCCATTATCGCTGTCAACCAACTGTATTTTAACGGTTGGGCGGAGCTGTGTCAATGAAAAGCATGGCAAGAAGACAAACGGTTAAGCATTACATCAACGGAAGTTTCGTCAGCAACAGGAACGGTAGCTCATTTGCAGACTTAAGTCCAATTGACAATTCGGTCATCGCACAGGTTTCGGCCGGAGACATTGCCGATATCGACGAGGCTGTCGCAGCTGCCGCGAACGCATTCCAAGGTGAATGGAGCAGAATTCTACCGGTGGACAGATCCAATGTACTCATGGAAATTGCTGAGGGAATTGAGGCCAATTCTGAGGAACTTGCTGAAATCGAGACGCTTGACACAGGCATACCCATAAGGCAGACGAAGGGGCAGATTGCGAGGGCAGCGGAAAATTTCAGATTCTTTGCCGGGATGGCAACGAAGATTTCCGGCCACTCTTTCCCGTTCAGGGGACAGTTCCTGAACTATACGGAAAAGAGACCTGCCGGCGTCGCGGGCCTCATAACGCCCTGGAATACCCCGCTGATGCTCGAGACATGGAAAATCGCTCCATGTCTTGCAGCAGGAGACACCTGCGTCCTGAAGCCGGCCGAATGGTCTCCCCTGAGTGCGTCGAAACTTGCGGAGATAATCAGCAGGACATCGCTGCCGGTGGGTGCGTTCAATGTTGTCCAAGGCCTTGGCGAGACAGCCGGATCATCACTGGTTGCAAACAGAAACGTCAGACTAATCTCGTTTACGGGAGAGACAACCACCGGAAAGGAAATTATGAGGAACGGCGCATCCTCCCTCAAGCGTTTCTCGATGGAGCTCGGCGGGAAGTCGCCGGCAATCGTATTCGACGACGCCGATATGGACCGCGCACTTGACGCCGTTGTTTTTGGAGTATTTTCCCTCAACGGCGAAAGATGCACTGCAAACTCCAGGCTCCTCCTGCAGGATACAATATATGATGATTTTGTTGAATCGCTGACAGACAGGGTGAATGCAATAGAAGTAGGTGACCCCTTCGATGAGGAAACGGAACTGGGCCCGCTAATACATCCGGATCACTGGAAACGCGTTATGTCATATGTCTCCTCGGGAAGGAAAGAGGGTGCCAAACTGCTTGCCGGCGGAAGGAGACCGTCGCAATTCGGAAAAGGGAATTTCCTCGAACCTACCCTCTTCGGAAACGTGGAGCGTAGTATGAAAATAGCCAGGGAGGAGATATTCGGGCCAGTTTTATCCGCCATGAAATTTTCAGACGAGGAGGAGGCAATAGCTGCCGCCAACGATGTCGAGTACGGGCTCGCATCCTATGTCTGGAGCAGAAATGTCGAGAGAGTCCACAGGGTCGCATCCGCACTGGATGTCGGCATGTGCTGGATAAATTCACACAACGTACGGGATTTAAGGACGCCGTTCGGAGGCTCGAAAAGCAGCGGAATCGGAAGGGAAGGCGGAACCTACAGCTTCGACTTTTACATGGAGGAAAAGACTGTCCATGTTGCACTGGGAAACCATAGCATACCTGTTTTTGGCAGGATGTCAGCTAAATAAAGAAAAGCAGGTACCTGTAAGGGAATTCAATTGCCGGCAAGAAGTGGACGGGACTACCTGAGAGACCTTGACAGGACGAAAAGAGAAGTCTGGATAGGCGGCAAGAAAGTGACTACCGGCATAACACAGCACGGCGCCTTCAGGCAAATGGCACTGACCATGTCAAGGCTTTATGACATGCAGTGCGACCCCGAACTCGAGAACGAAATGACTTATATCTCGCCTGAAACCGGCGACAGGGTCGGGATGAGTTTTCTTCAGCCGCTTACGGTGAAGGACATAGAGTCACGCAGGAACATGATGAAGCGATGGGCGGATTTTTCCGGGGGGATGCTTGGAAGAACACCAGACTACCTGAACAGCAGCATCATGGCAATGGCATCGGCATCAGAATTTTTTGCCTCATCCGGCAGAGCATTCGGCGAGAACATCAGGAACTACTACGAATATGTGCGCGAAAACGATCTGCTAATGACGCATACACTCATAAACCCCCAGATCAACAGATCTGTTTCTGTCTCAAAACAGAAGGACCCTTTTCTTGCAGCGCGCATTGTGGAAAAACGAAGCGATGGCATCATTGTTCGAGGTGCAAGGATGCTTGCAACCTTCCCCCTTGCCGATGAAATAATCGTCTTTCCGTCCACCGTGCTGAAGGCAGGATCCGACGACATGCCGTATTCATTTGCATTTGCCCTTCCTGTTGATACACCCGGCTTGAAGTTCATATGCAGGGAGCCTTTCAACTCTGATTCAAAATTCGATCATCCGCTCGCATACAGATTTGAGGAAATGGATGCGGTAGTCCTCTTTGACGATGTGCTTGTTCCGAGTGAGAGGATATTTCTGCTCGAGGATGCCGAAAGGGCAAATGTCCTGCATGAAAGAACGGAAGCAGTTGTGCACATGTCACATCAGGTTGTCATCAGGGAGATTGCAAAGACGGAGTTCATACTTGGTGTCATATCCATGATGGTCGATGCAATAGGACTGGATCAGTTTCAGCACGTCCAGGAGAAGGTTGCAAGGGTCGCGATGATACTGGAAACAATGCGCGCCCTTCTCACGGCTGCTGAGAAGGAGAGCAGTGTAAACAGATGGGGCATAATGACACCACGATTCAAGTATCTCAATGTCGGCAGAAACATCTATCCGCGTGTCTACCCTTCAATCAGGGAGATTATCCAGCAGCTCGGAGCCAGCGGTCTGATGGCCCTCCCCACGGCAGAAGACATGGAGAGCGAGATGAGGGACCACATAGACAAGTATTATCAGGGAAGGAATGCTTCTGCTGAGGAAAAGGTCCGCCTATTCAAGCTTGCATGGGACATTGCGGGCAGCTCATTCGGCTCCAGGCAGGAGATGTATGAACGCTTCTTTTTTGGCGATCCGGTACGCATGGCCAGCGCCTTCTACTCATGGTATGACACATCCGGTTACAGGCAGATGGTGATCGACTTTCTGGAACGTAACAAATGAGGTGAAACGATGGATGAAATCGATATAGTGAGGGCGTCGCACATTGAGTACGCTGTGACCAATCTTGAGGAAGCCAGACGCTACTATGTCGACCTGCTGGGTTTTATCGAGACTGAGTCAGCCGGTGAAAGTATATTCCTTCGCGGGATTGAGGACAGAATCCATCACTGCCTTGTGCTAAGGAAGGGTGACAGTCCCTCGCTGGGTCATATGGCTTTCAGCCTGAGGACTGAGAAGGATGTCGGGAAGGCGAAGAAATTCCTCGATTCCGAGGGACTGGATTTTATTGCCGAAGAGGGGGTGGAGGAGGGACTTGGCGAAACAATACGCTTTCAGGACCCTTTTGGTTTTCCGGTAGAGTTCTTTTACAGCATAGAGAAGGTTGACTGGAAGCTGCAGCATTTCGACGCCTACAGGGGAGGGAAAATTATGAGGATTGATCATTTCAATATACTCACGCCTGATGTTCCTTCTGCGGTGGAATGGTATACAGGCAGATTGAATTTTATTCTCTCCGAGTACACCGTTGACGAGGAGGGGTTTATCCAGTCCGCATGGCTAAGGAGAAAATATTCCAGCCATGATCTGGCGATAATGCGGGGCCAGGGACCGCGTTTCCATCATGCTGGATTCATTGTTTCGGACAGGAGCAGCATACTGGACTGTGCTGACATAATGGCATCCAGGGGTCGTTACGCCAACATTGAGAGGGGACCGGGCAGGCACGGTATCACCAATGCATTTTTCCTTTATCTGAGGGACACAGACAAACACAGGATCGAGCTTTACACGGGAGACTATATGGCTGCTGATCCCGGCCTTCCGCCTGTCAGGTGGAACATCGACGATCCTAGACGCCAGACTTTCTGGGGTACACCGGCACCCGAGAGCTGGCAGAAGGAGGCAAGTGCAGTCTCAAAGATACCAGGACGCAGATCAATGACCGGGTAAAGGTTAATTAGTCGGTTGACCGTCTTTTCGATCTGCAATGTTCTGTATCAAATGCGGTAAGGAGGCCGTAAAAGGGGCTGTATTCTGCAGAGACTGCTATTCCCAGGGAGAGCCGATAGCAACTGTCCCCGCATCAGCCAGCTTTGATGTATGCCCTTCCTGCGGGCGGGTCAAAAACGGTGCGCACTGGGTAGCTGCACCCGACCTCGGGTCATACGTCTGCTCGGATGTCAGGAAGAGCATTGTTCTGCCGAGAGGGGCTAAAATTGTGTCGTACAGCGCAACAGGATTCAGGGACGATCGGCTATCATCCCGGCTGCATATATCGGTCACTGCAGAGAAGGACGGAATGTTGAAAGATGAGCAAAATGACGTCGCTGTTCACATCCGCAGAAACACCTGCCCGACCTGCAGCAGAAGGAGCGGCCATTATTTTGAATCAACAATACAGATCAGGGCGCTGGGGGACGAACGGAAGGAAGTGCTTGCCGGCGCCGCGGATCATGTCAGGAAGCTGGGGGAGGAGCTGGAAAAGCGCGAACCTAATTTTTTCATATCGAGCATAAAGGCAACGAGGGGGGGATTCGACATAAATCTGAGCTCGAGTTCAGCAGGGTATGCCATAGCAAGGAGCACCGCACAGCGATACGGTTCCGGTGTATCCAGAACCCGCACACTGTACGGACAGAAGGACGGTAAAAATATATTCAGAACGACTTATCTCATCCGCGTACCGATGTTTTCTGCGCGTGACTATGTTGAATTCGAGAACAGATTCTACAGAGTCGTTGATACCACAGGAGGAGTTGTTCTCGAATCGATGGAGGACGGAAGACGCTTGAAGGTCCAACCGGCCGAGCTGGAAAGGCTCCGTTTCATCGGCGGCAGGGAAATCGAAAGCACGGCGATCATCACCGCTGCAGGGAAGGGATCTGTTACGGTGATGGAAAGGAATTCAGCCGAGGAAGAAAGCATCAGGTGTGGAGAAAATCTGTCCCGGGGAAAGGAAGTTGGTGTGGTCAGACTCGGCGACAGGCTTTATCTGCTGAAGCCGTCTTAAAATCAGCCTGCATTGAGAAAAAGCGGGCGCTTTCTTTCGGACAGCCCTTCGATAACAGACACCAGATAACGGAGCAGTATTCCTGTGGTGAAGCAGATCAGCGAAAGAACCAGCGGCGAAGCGGACGGTATGCCCAGTTCAATGAAAAACAGCAGGAGCAGAGACGATCCAAGAAGCGCTGCAAGCAACGATGAAAGGCTCCTGTAGAATATATATGCAACCGCGAAAGCTGCAACTGATAATGCCACCGAATATGCCAGTGAATGTGTCAGTGAAAGAATTATGCCGGCCCCGGTAACGGCTATGGCTGCGGATACAAACAGCCTGGACAGCTTGTAAAAGAGGACAGCAGAAACTACGGGCACTACGATCAGCACGACAAGCCATGCGCCGGAAAGACCGAGGGCGTTGAACAGAAAAAGCGAAAGCGCAAATCCGGCCGCCGCACCGTAGCTGATGAATATCATGTTCCACATCTTTCTACCGGCAATTATCAGGCCGACTGCCAGTGCAAGTATGAAAAGAAGCACGCCAGGATCCGGTCTGGCTCCAATATCCTTCGACAGGAGCGAAGCAATGCTCCACGGAGAAAACGAACCGTACACCGCACTCAGGATTCCGAGTAAATCACCCATCCTCTCCCTCATGAGGAGGAGGGATGAGCCCAATAATAAACTTATTTGAAACGGAGCTTTTCAAGACTGGCGCCGTCGGATCATGAATTGCCAGAATGCCGGAATTCGAATCCAGCTGCTATCTTTGGGAAGTGCCTGTGCCCGCCATTTCTGCAGAAGCCGGGCAAGGCGCAGGTCACTGCTGGCAAATCATTTTTGTGAAAGGACAGAAAGTCCGGGTGATCGGCAGTGTGATATCGGGTCATGAAATTTAAATGATGTCCAGAAGTTCTCTGAAATTCTTTATGGCGTGTCCCTTTGCTTCTGATTCATAACCGTTCGAATTGGCCGGTTTGCCGCAGAACAGAACCGTCTCCATTCCTGCTGTTCTTGCGCCAATAATGTCGTTTCTGATGTCGTCTCCCACGAAGAGCGTCTCGCCTGGAAGCGCACCGAGTCTGCTCAGAGCAAATTTAAAAATTCTGATGTCCGGTTTACGGAATCCAACCTCCGAGGAAACAACTACTGCATCGAAGAATCTGTCAAAATTCTCTTGCGAAAGCCAGTTTCTCAGCGAGGCTCCGTTGTGGTGATTCGAGACAATTCCGAGCTTCTTGCCGCCATTCCTGAGTTCCTTGAGCACATCGGCAAGCCCCCGGGAAGGAAGCTGGTATTTTGATACAATATCCCAGAACAAACCACTCATAGTCTGTGACATCTTTTTTGTCTCTGCTGCAGTAATGTCCGGAAAAAGTTCCGAGGCAACAGCGTAATATTTCTCTGTATCCGGGATGTCCCTGTTTTCTGCGTCTTCAAACGATTTGAATGTTGAGAAAATCCTCCTGCTTGTTTCCGTATATTCACCAAGGTCAACATCTGCGCCATGTTCCCTGACAAATTCGAAAACAGCCAAATTGCCTTCATTCAGTATTTCTTCAAACGGCTTTCGCAGGTACATCATTGTCCCGCCGAAATCGAGCATCACACACTTCAGTACTCTCCGCATATTCCGCTCCACCGAACGTCATCTCCCGAGAACCGCAAACTGGGCATGAACAGTGTTTCCGATTGTTAGTATTCTTTCAGGATCGACGTATCCCAGACTGATTGCAAGCGATACCGCCCTCTGTCCGACGAGATTTACTATCGTTGCATTGACCAGATATTTTTCCAGATTTTCTTCTGCTATTTCCTTCTCGCCGTAGAAGCTCCTGTAGACTTCAATTCTCTTTTCTCCGTCCGAGAATTTACAGCCAAGAATTTCGCTGTCGCACACCGCCAGTATTGTCTCTTTCGGCATCTTGTGGATCTTTATGGAAAACAATAAAATCACTTTTGGACCAGGCCGTAAATACCTGACCTGATTTCGAATAATTCTCCGGCCTTGGACAGTTTCTCCACGAGCCTCTGGGTTTCAGTCTCACTTATATTGTATCTGCCGGATTCGGCGAGTATTTCCTCCAATGATATGCCATCTGCCCCGCCCTTTCTGACAATATCAAGGATGACGCTTACATGGGCCCTCTGGCTGTGGCTCATTTCACCTGCAATCCTGTCTATGTCTCCACCGATAACCTTTGCAAGGTAGTAACCGACAATCCGTATTGCCCTGTCGGCATCCTCTCGCTCAACCGTGGTACTCAGCCGTCCCCTTGCGCTTGCTTCAGACAGTCTCACATATGCTTCAAGCTGCCTCGCCGTTATGGGTACAGATGCGCCCTGCCCTTCGCCCATCTTACGTATTCTGAGATATTCCTCCTGTATGAGCTTTATTGCATCGTCGCTGAGAACCGGATTGATTCTCTTTGCATACGAAACGTATTTCCTCAGGAATTGCCTGTCGAATCGCGGTTCGACAAGTTTGCTCTCCTCCGTAACGGTTTCTTCGGAAATGCCTTCAGGCAGTCTCTGGACTTTTCTTTTTTCACCCACTCTGTGCGCCTTGAGAATATGATCCGCTATATTCCTGTCAATTGCGCTGTTAGGTCTGTCCTTGAGGACAAATATCATGTCGAATCTTGAGAGAAGCGCAGGAGGAAGATCGATCTGGTCGGCGATGAGCTGCTCATCCTCGAATCTTCCGTAACGGGGGTTGGCAGCACCCAGTATGGAGCAGCGGGCCTGTAACGTCGCCGTTATGCCCGCCTTTGCGACGGTGATTATCTGGCTCTCCATAATCTGGTGCATTGCGCTCCTGTCGTAGTCTGTCATTTTGTCAAGCTCATCGACGCAGGCTATTCCCTTGTCCGCAAGAACGAGGGCGCCGGCTTCAAGAGTCCATCTCCCTTCGCCGAACTCATCCTTGACAGCTGCAGCTGTGAGTCCGGCGGCGGACGAACTCTTTCCGCTGGCATATATGCCACGCGGTGCAAGCTCGGACATATATCTCAGTAGCTGACTCTTCGCCAGTCCCGGATCGCCTACAAGAAGTATGTGTATATCTCCCCTTATACGCGTACCGTCCTGCATCTCTTTGGATACACCGCTGAACAGTTGCAGCGTGAACGCCTCTTTCTCAAAATCGAAGCCGTATATGGTCGGGGATATCGACGATGCAATCTCGTGCAGTATGTCGCCTCTGGATGCGACTTCCCTTATTTGCTCAATATCCTCCTGCGTGATCTGGATCTCGTCGTATTCATGTTCCCTGTATTCTGCTGAATTGACCTGCAGCATTATATTGAAAAGTGTTGATTTTCCCTGTGGTCCTGTTTTCTGTACACCTGTGAGTGTTCCGTTAAGAATTACCCTGTCACCCGGGGAAATTCTTCCGGTTATGTCGTCCATCAGGTGCCCTTCGAGTCTTTCCGGCTGGGCCCCTCCACGCAACCCCTCCGGTGGCTCCTGCACTTCTATCTTCTGTGTGTCTATGTACGTGCTCTCCTCAGGAATGAGAGTGAACTTCGTGGCCCCTGGTCCCTTGCCGCATTTCGAGCATTCAAGTGGTTCCCTCTGAATCATACCTTCCTGCTCTACGATATTTATCTCATCGCATCGCACGCACTTGAATGCCGCAGAAAGCAGCCTTGGTCGCACTTCCGTGACCTTTCTCACCAGTCCCTCTATACACACAAATTTGCCCAGGTGTTTGCTCCTCAGATACCTGATGTCAATGTGGGAGTCTGCAGGGAGACCGGTTACCCGCAGATTGAGCAAAACGTTCTGGCGTTCAGGTGCCAGCTGGTTCTTTATGGCCTTCTGTGAGGCAAGAAATGACTTTGTCGGATCCTCCAGCAGGAAGACTGCAAAATCCGGGTCGAACCTGTCTATGATGGAAAACTGAACCATCACACTCCGTTCTTCCGGATACTTGTCTGCAAGGATCATTATCTGGCTTCTGAGACCCGTTTCATTGAAGAATTCCTCCCATTTTGCTACGAGTGCCTCCTCGCTGTACTGAATCACTGCAGAATAAGCCATCTGTATCTCACGGGTTCACTGACAGTGAGAAATGACTTGATAGATAAACTTGATCGGCCGATTGCCGAAAACAAAGCATGCGGGCACCTGCATGAGAAGCAGTAGAAATGGCGTTTCCACTGGAACTCTTATGACCCCGGCTCAGGCTATTTCTGTGAATGAACCGGCTTCTGTGGCGACCATGGATCTTCCATGCCTGCATAATCCCACTGTATCGATACCACCTCTGCACTCGTCTCTGCAGATGCATATCTCCCGAGCGGTTCACGATTGAGCTCAATGAAACGCATTCCCCAGGAAAATTTTGAAAGCACTTCTAAGGCCTGATCTCTGAAACCTGAAATAAACAATGCAGCCGCAACAGCTTCGACGCTGCTGAGCTGACACGGCCGCCCGTACATAACCGGATTCGCAGCAACAAGATATGGCAATGCCCTCCTGTAAGGGAATTTGAGGGACGGCATACTTTCCTCTATATTTCGCCAGGAAAAATCAAGAACTGCAATCCCTGATATTTCCATCCTGCTCCTGTCCTCCGCCGACACGGCTTTGGGCGCCCCGGGATCAAGGACAACCGCCTCTGAAGGCAGTGCCGAAATTCTTCGAACTGCAGTTGCAAGATTGAATCTGGCCATTTTCTTTGCAGTGCACTTTTTGGGATCGTCTTCTCCTGCAATATATGCATAAATCCGGGGCACGGAAAAACACAGGCATACGCAATATTTGACCTATTGGCATGAAAATGGTTACGATTAAACTAATGTTGATACGATTTTAGTAAGAACTTCTTTTGCTAAATATTTTAATTTAATTACAATTATATTATTTATCGACTTGATAAACATTTCTGTTCGATGTGAAACATTGGTTAGGAAAAAATATCTTCGGTCAAATTAATTACAGATCACTGGCACTGGATTTTTTTACCGTTTTTCAAGCCAAAATGAAATCAGCCTTATGTCTCTAACAATGTGATTTGACGTGGCAATTAATCAATTCTGTCGGACCTCTCTTTATCCATATTCTGGATCCCAAACCGAATTCGTTGTTCCCAATCGAACACATGTTTTAAATGAGCAATTGCTGATAACCGAACTGCGAGGGGACGAGTATAGTAAGCAAGACCACGTCTTCGTGGGTAGCAATAGCTGTTGCTTTCTGCAATCTCAGCTGGAGGAGGCTGACGATTTCAGGCTTCGATTACAGCCCGGCTGTTGCCCTGCGCGCCTTTGCAAAAAAAAGAGGGGGAGGTTATATTTTGCCACTTTGGGACCCATTGTGAATTACAAATCTATGTGCCGTTTGACAAACCTTTTCTAAGTTCAGTAATAGCGATGCTTTCCGAAACCGAGACTGATGCCGTAAATTCAGTCGCGGCCCTTTCACGCTCATTTTTTTGCATAAGTGCTCTGCCGTACTCTTCATGGCATTCAGAAATGAGTTCTGCATTCCCTGAAGTGGTCGCAAATCTAATGGCCGCAAGGAATCTTTTTTCTGCTTCGTTCCAGCTTCCTCTGTAGGTTGTGTAAATTGCCATTACAAGTTCATTGTATGCGAGAAGATAAGTGTCAAATCCCTCTTTGAGTGCATTATTAATTGAGTCAACAGCCTGCCTTGCAATTTCATACTTGCCGAGTTTAGCATTTGCATAGGCGAAATTGAGAATACCTATGCATTCTGAATATTTGTTTTTATCTTCTCTTGAGATAGTTATTGCTTTTCTCAGATAATTTACTGCCTCATCATATTTCTTTGTCATTATAAGCATCGCGCCAAGGTTATTCAATATCTTTGTCTGACTCTCTTTATCCTCAAGAGCCTCAAAAAATTCAAGCGCATTCTTCCAGTAGTTCTCCGCTGTATCGTAATTCTTCGTCAGAGAATGAAGTATGCCAAGGTTAGCCTTAGCTTTGGCAACTCCCATCATGTGCCTGATGTGGAAGAACTTGTCTTTGCTCTGCTCAAACATCATCATGGCCTGCTTGTAATCTCCCATTTTCAACAAGACGCCACCTGCATATCTCAGACTGTCAGCCTCCCTGGATACCTCACCTATCCTGTTGAATGCGTCAGTTGCGTTTATGAAATATTTCAGCGATGATTCAAGTTCTCCCCTGGCATTCTCCACCCTCCCCATCAGTATCGAGGCTTCACCGACAAAAAAAGTGCTTTTGAGTTCCTCCGCTCTTTTGTGCAAATCCATTGCATACATGAGTGCGCTGTCATACCTTCCATTGCCCAGGCAGAGATCAGAAAGTGCCATGAGTGTCTGGGGCATCATCGAAATTGAATCGTCCCTCTTCAGCGCATCCAGTCTCCTGAGCAAGGAAACATGTTCCTGCTCTGCATCCGACAGGTTCAGGAGTTCCGATGGATTCTCATATATTCTTCTTCCCTTTTCCGTAAATGCGTACACAACATAATCTGAATCTTTCTTGTCGCCTCTTTCCTCTTTTACCCATCCCAGATCTATTAGTGAGTTTATATATTCCAGCAGCCTTTTTTCTGGCAATTTTTGTATATTTCCCTCTGCCATTCGCTGTCTCGTTTCCCTCGAGACAATAACGTTTATC
This sequence comes from Candidatus Sysuiplasma jiujiangense, assembly GCA_019721075.1. Taxonomy (NCBI): domain Archaea; kingdom Methanobacteriati; phylum Thermoplasmatota; class Thermoplasmata; order Candidatus Sysuiplasmatales; family Candidatus Sysuiplasmataceae; genus Candidatus Sysuiplasma; species Candidatus Sysuiplasma jiujiangense. Next base: position 42,423 of record JAHEAD010000008.1, on the reverse strand, counting down.
AGCGCCCTGCAGCCAAACTCTATGTCGTACGCCATTTGGATAAAAAGTCGCATGCTCCAGTATTTAAGTTTGCCATCTTAGTTCATAATATGATAATATTGACAGCCGGACCCTGGCAAATCACCGTCCGCGTTCCTTTTTGTGCTGCCGGAATGCAAGGACACCCTATCCCCAGGCCCAACCGCAGGCTGATTTACGTGTTCATCCGGACGTCTACAAACTTTTTTATGTATTTCGCAAATATGTCAATTTCAATATTTACCCTGTCTCCTACTTCCCTTACGCCAAACGTGGTCCTCCTTCTGGTTTCCGGAATTAGATACAGGCTGAATCTGCTCTCTGAAACATCCGCGGGAGTGAGGCTTACGCCGTCAACGGCAACGAATCCCTTCTCTGAAATCATCGAGCCTATATTCTTCTGGACCCGGACTGTCATCCGGACAGAGCCGCCCTCATTCTCTATCTCCGATATTTTCCCGGTTCCGTCTATGTGACCGGCGACGAGATGTCCTCCAATCAGGTCCGCACTTCTCATACTCCTTTCAAAGTTTACCACGTCGCCCTTTGTGATCTCCCCCAGATTCGTCTTTCTGAGTGTTTCGGCAATCACGTCGAATGAAACTGTATCCTTCCTGACTGAAGCCGCAGTGAGGCATGCACCGTTTATGGCGATGCTCTCTCCTGTTCTGTAGGCCCTTCCATTGCTCCTGAATCTCACGCTCAGGCGCATGTTTCCTTCCCGCCGATATGCACCGACTACGATCGCAGTTCCTTCCACGATGCCTGTGAACATTCACCCCACCCCCCTTCCCCTGCAATGTCTTTCGTAAATAATTTTACCCGCCTTTACTGTATACATGATATCGCTGATGCCGGCTCTGTGAACGATTGCCGACACAACATCGTTCGTTCCTTCCATTCTTTCTGATTTAAGATCGATCACTACGAGATCTGCCTTGCCTCCCGCCTCTATGCATCCATGACTTCTGCCCCTGCTCATCAGGTTTGCACCGTTTAGCGTCGCCATTTTGAGCACTTCGACGTCTTCGACAGTCCCAGGCTCACCCGAAGCAATATCTGCCACCTTTGACGCGAAATCCATTTCCCTGAACATGTCCGTGGAATTCAGCATGAGGTTGTCTGTTCCCAGCGCAACCGGTATTTTCAATGCCATGAGCTTCCCGACGGGCGGGATGCCGGCTCCAAACAGCGCATTTGATCTCGGGCAGATTACAGATCCTATTGCCTGTTTTGAGATCATGCGGAGATCATCATCATCAGCATGCGTGAGGTGTACAAAAAAATCAGGCTTCAGATGCTCGATTGCCCTCTTTACTTCGCTCTCCCCTGTCATTTTCCTTGATAGTCTGTCAGATCTTATGGTTTCGGCGGCATGTATTCCGGTCATCCTTCCTTTGGCCATTCCGTGTATCTGTTCCATGGCTCCGTCGCTGTATTCGTTGCAGCCGCTCAGTGCTATTCCGTCAAAAGGCTCGAGCCTTTGTCTGCCCTCGTCAATTTCGTCAGTTTCAAGCATCAGGTTTTCCACTATCTCCTTTTCCGAAAAATAGACAGCCGGTCTTCCAAGAAACTGTACCGCAGGCGAAGCAGACGGCAGCGATGCCTTCAATCGTGCTATGATGCTGTAATCCTCCTCATGAAAATCTATGGCACCTGTTATGCCGGATTGCGCCATTTCTGCCAGGGCCGAAGAAACGCTCCTCAGTCTCTCTTCCATACTGTACTTCAGCATGCCAGACCGCTTCAGCCCGCTGACCGGATGCACCATCTCCTCAAGCGTCATTCCTGCGCCTGCATCCTTCAGCGGTGCATCATTTAGGTGCACATGTGCATTTACGAATCCCGGGATGACAACAGTTCCGCGGCCGTCGATTACTCTGCCTATCCCGTTCTTTGAATAATCTGCGTTGCCTGATTCGGCTACATCCGTTATAGTGCCGCCATCAATGAAGATGTCAACAGATTCGAGAAGTTTCAGTTCACACCCCTCAAGCACAGTTGTGTTTTGTATCAGTATACTTTCCTGCGGTTTCTCCACGTCCAGAATCTCAGTCCCCGTTTCAACCGTTTGTCTTCATCATGCCTCTGTCTTCTGCGTGCGGCATGGTTCTCAGTGTTCTGACCATTTCAGCTGCTGCCGCTGTCGCCCTGATGGCATATTCCTCTGCCCTCGCCTCCGCCTGCTCCCATGACACGCCCGGGCCGGTAATACCCAGGGCCACCGGCTTGCCCCGCTTCAGTGCAATGTTCACAATTGCAGCAGCTGTAGTTCTTGCAATGAGGTCATCATGGTCAGTTTCGCCCTTTATTACTGCCCCAAGGGTAATGGCACAGTCAACATCCCTCCTCAGGAGTAGAGTGTCCACGAAGAGTGGCATGTCGAAAACTCCGGGAATCCTGCATGATGCCTTTACCTCCATATGCTGGCGGTCGCATTCCCTTACCGCAGCCTCAAACATCCTGGAGGTTATGTCTTCATTAAACGTCGAGCAGACAATTGCTGCCCGGATATCTTCCCGCTTCCCTTTCATCAATTTTTCCTCATTGAAGCATCTCGCCCTCGATGATCGGAAGCTTCAGTTCACCGGCAATTCTTCTTGCTTTCTCCAGATCAAGTGATTTGTGCGTGCGGGAGTCAAGCATCTCGCAGACCACTGTAGCCGGTGGCAGTCCAGCAATCCTGGCGAGCCTGATTGAAAGTTCTGTGTGCCCGCGTCTCTCCGCGAGCGAATTCCTTGCCTCAATCAGAAGAGGCACATGGCCGGGAGATTTGAGCTTTGAATAGAACTCACTGTTCGCATCTCTCCCTTCGGCCGCGAGTTTCGCAACATTGCCTATCTGCCTGATTGTCATACATCTTTCGCCGTCACTGACACCGGTGAAGACATCCCTGTGATTGACGGATATGGAGAAGGCAGGTCTGCCGCCGTATGGCGTTCTTGTCTCTATCATGGAAGTGAGATCCGGATATTTTTCATGTGAAAGTTCGAGTATTTCATGCATGAATGGCAGATGTATGTTGGCCGCAACCTCGTTCCCTATTGCAGAGCAAATTAATCCTCCTGCTCTCTCCCTCATTGTTGAAATCATCTCAGGGGTGCACATATAGGCCGACGCAACCATGTCTACCTCGTTCTCTCTCGAAGATGAGTCATGGACAAATATGATGTTTCCCGCTTTCAGCTCCTCTGCTGCTGCCAATATCTGGCTTTCCAGTGGTTCGTGTATCATTTTCACCATATCTGCTAATCAGGCAGGATATAAACATATTACTACAAAATTTGTTGTTACAAATTTACTGGTAATCATTGCTGGAAAGATGCTTATAAAACGGAGATGCTGATTCTCCCGCCCGTGAAATGTTGAAAGGCAAAAAGGTCATTTTAAATTTATTCTATACGGTCTGGGGAGCCACACTTTCCCTGGCTGTGATTTACCTCTCCGGTTTCATCTATGCAGTCGGAACGGCTACGGCCATCCCCTACGTGCTAGGCGGCATCATAACCGGTTCCCTGGTCTTTCCGTTTGCAGCATCTGTCTACTTCTGCAAAACGCCGGCCCGCATCTTGTACTCGCTTCTTATAACAGTTGTCTGCGTCATTCCGGTTTTCTACTATTCTTATAACAATCCGGTTATTGCCGACAACGTTACCATGGTATTTTCGTTTCTGACTATGTCGGGATTACTTTTCACTTCCTCTGTCTATCTCAAATCCTTAGGAATCGGAAAAGTTCTGTCTGTAAATTCGATATTCATGGGACTGGAGAATCTGGTTGTCGTTGCTGTGCTCCTCTCTGTATATCTCATACTGTTCTACAGATATATGCCTCTGATAATTCTTGCGCCTGTCGTGTTCGAATTCACGCTGCTTTTTATTTTGTTTATTGGCTCGCTGATTAAAACTGGAAGAGGTGTAGTGCATTAGGCAGACTTCTGTCTGTGCTGCGGTCCGAAGCGCTGTCAGCGGCGGCAGGCGGGAGGCCCGTTCACGTGTTGCGGCATGCGCTTCTTCATTACTCATTGCATCACTCGTCCTTACGGCGTTTCTGCCCTCAGCTGCGGGTGCATCCTCCTCAACCACAACACCAATACGGCATGTCATCCTGATAACAATGGAGAATCACAGTTTCGACAACATCTTCGGTTCATACCCTTCGGGCGGCAATTCTTCAGCCGAAAACATCACCTCCCAGCTCACGGTGCCCGATAACCTGCTGACAGCCGGCGGCCTTTCCAACCTCACCGCGGTCCGGCCAGGTGTGTTTTCTACCCCTGATCCTGTTGAAGGGTATACTGCCTACCATCTCGACTGGAACGGCGGTAAAATGAACGGATTCAGACTGAATTCCGGTGTACAGTCGCTGACATACTACACTTCCTCCCAGCTCGCAATAGAGTGGGATATTGCGGAGCAGTATGCAATAGGTGACATGTACTTTTCAAGTGCGCTGACCGCGACAATGCCAAACAGGCTGTACGGCATTGCAGGCTATTCCCCCGTGATAAACGACTATGGCCCACCTCCGTACATCCCGTATTCGGAAACGATATTCTCAGAACTCAACAGATACCATGTTTCATGGGGCTACTACGTCTATGACCCCACGCTCGGAACAATCATCCTCGACTATGTCTACGGTGTTTCAGCATATTCTTCAAACATACGGAGCTGGACCTCCTTCTTCGGCGAACTTCAGAACAACACACTGCCGGCTGTCAGCTATCTCGAACCTATAGGACTCGGCGTGACAGGCTACAGCCAGCATCCTTCAGACAACATGCTTGCCGGTGAGCTGTGGCTCACTTTTATTCTGCAGAAGATAATGTTCAGCCCTGAATGGAACAGCACGGCTGTGTTTATAAATTATGACGAGGGTGGAGGATTTTATGACAATGTCCCCCCGCCATCCATTGATGGCCAGCAGCTTGGCTTCAGGGTTCCCCTGATCCTTGTTTCCCCGTATGCAAAGGAAGATTATATTTCGAACACACCGATGAATCACGCTTCGCTCTTGGCGTTCATCGATTACAACTGGAACATGCCGCCATTGAACAGATTTGTCTCCCTGTCGGATGTGCCTCTGGATATGTTCACATTCTATTCCCTTCATGCGGCTCAGCCGAGACCTCCCATAAATGTCAATTTTGCAGACCTCCAGATCCCGGCATCGCTACATTTTCCCATCTCTGCATTGCCATCGGTTTCGCTGTCAGGGACATTTCCGGTCCAACCGCAATTTCCCTTTTCCTCACTGCCTTATTCAAGAACAGGCTCTTCAAATTTCAACCTGAGCCAGTTGCATCAGCCGCCATACGTCGCGCACGATATGCCGTATGCTCCGTTCTTTGAATCCGGCAGCTTCGTCGCCGCGTCAATCATTGCATTATCGCTGGTTGCGGTTGTAACCTATTCCAAGGCAGGCAAGGATCACTGACCCCTGCGTGAATCTGAAATTGGTCTGCTTTTCTTTTTGACCGTTATCATTCTCCCCCCGCAAATTCTGCAAACCCTTTCTTCCCTGCTGCACGATTCTCTCCTGCACGATTCACATACGAGTGTCCACTCGATATAGCTTGCAATCCGGGGTATGTAGAGTGAGCGGAATTCGACTCCCAGTCCCGAAGCAGTGTTCTGAATTGAATAGTCTTCGGTTATTACGACTGCGTTGAGTTCATAAGCAAGTGAAAGTACCTCAATGTCTGCAGGTGACAGCCTGGCGATATCTCCGTTCTTCTTTGCGACTTCAACGACCTTTTCAACACTGCGCGCAGCCGGCTCAATGATTTTCAATCGTGTGTCTACAAAGAGTTCTGCCCTGCTGGAACGGTATACATGTTTAACCTCGCTTACAACCTTCGGCGTGGAAAAGAGGATTGCGTCCGCTGGATAATCCGTGCCGTTATACATTGCGCTGGTATCCAGTACAAACGGTTTTGATTTGTCACCTTGCATCATAAGTAGTGCACATCAAATCTTTTTCTCAATCTGTTTGCTTCCGCTTTCACATTTTCGCCCCTGAGCGCGCCTCCGACAAGGGCGGATATTAACCGCATCTCCCTGGCACCCATGCCCAGCCTGGACACTTCGGAAGTTCCTATTCTCCCTGTCGTGTCGACTATGATATCATTTTTTTCAAGTTCTTCATTCAGCTTTGCTAACGACAGATCCATGCTTGCCAGCGCATCAGAGTCAAGATGCAGCTGGTGTGACCTGGAATAGCCAATTCCGCTGAACTTGCAGACGACACCTTCTTCGCCAAGACTCCTGCCCAGCGCCTGAGTATTGGCCTCTATCCTGGCAGCGTAATTGCTTGCATGCCTTCTCATTTCCTCCATGGCCTGTGAAAGAGCGGCAATTCTGTTCCAGTGAGCATTGTCTATGAGCCGCCAGGTGCAGTTCCACACGAACGACTTCCAGATGCCATCGTCGTTTGTTGCGAAGATACCCCCCTGCGGGCCGGGGAAGCTCTTATGAGTACTTCCAATGAGAATGTCGCACCTCTCCTGTATCGGTCTCTGGAATCTTCCGCCTGCCACGAGACCAAGCACATGAGATGCATCATAGGCAAGCACGGTGCCTTCCTCCCTGCAGGCGTCACTGATTGGACCGATGTCGTAAGGGAAAAGTATAAAGCTCTGCCCGAGCACAACCAGTTTCGGTTTGTACCTTCTAATGTCTTCGGCAGTTTCCTCCCCTTTAACGTTCCATATCTCCCTGTCAAACTGTAACGGTCTGAATTTCAGTGAGAACATGTCAGGTATGTATGACTGACCGTATCCGTCGTATCCGCCGTCCGCTGAAGACACAGCCATTATTGTGTCCCCTTTCCTGCACACGCTTGCAATCATCAGGAGCGAGGCAATGTGTCCCGACAGCGGTTTGAGCGATGTCCTTGCGCCAAAAAGCTTTGAAGCAGTTTCCTCTCCACGCCTCTCGATCTCGTCCATGTATTTTGTTCCGCCGTAGCTGTTGGACGCACCTCCATTCCCTATGAATTCATTACTTCTCAATGTGTACCGGCTCGCCATGTCAGACGCGAGCAGCCTCCTCACGGCAGGACTCAGTATGTTTTCGGACGGCTGTAAATTGATGCAGCTGGAATTTCGCCATTGATCATGCTTCTTAGCAAGCTCGATTATGTCATGTCTCAAAGTGGCGCCTCAATTGTTCTGACTGTAACGCTCGTCAAAATCCGGGAACTGCATGCCCGGGTATTCTTCTTCCTCTGTATCTATCACCATGTTGAGCAGCATGTTAACAATTTCCTTCATTTCCTTGATTTCAACACGCAGGGAGTCTATTTCTTTACGCAGCTGCTCCTGTTCTCTGCCTCGCACACGATTCTTTCTTTGTGCCTTGTCCTTGGGCATGTGTTATTTACCCTCGAAATACTCTAATACACTGAGGCTTTAACCCTTTCTGTTTCCGCAGGCACGACATTATTTGAATGCAGCGGAGCCGTAGTCGTCGGCAATTTTACGCTTTTCCGATCGTTCGCATTCATCGCAGTAAAGATGGCCATCCTTCAGCCTCATCATTGAATGACAGCGGCTGCAATATGCTGCCACCACGCCCATATGTGCATTGACTGTGCTGAGTTGAATGGAAGGACTCGACTGTATGACCTCAGCCCTTATTATGTCCCCTGTTCGTACTGCCTGTCCCACCGACTCAACATATTGCTGTGATATTGTCGACACGTGGAGCGTAGCATCCCTGTTTCCAGTCACAGACCTCTCCTTTCCTTCAATCGATATTAGCTCGCATATCGCCATGGAACTCTTCACATCTGATACTGTGGCATAAACAATATCCTTCTTCTTTGGTTCAGCCACCGGATTAAAAGGTGACACTGTTGCCGCATGGTTTCTGCTGTCAAGAATGAGCTCGCCGGTCTCGCTCGCTATAATTTTTCCATCGGATTCGTATGTTCCCTTTCCAGGTGAATACTCTTCCGCAATTGCTACCACGTCGCCTGGGACGACCAATTTTCCTTTCATCTATCTCGTTGTTTGTTATTCTTCACTGCTTTATAAAGGATTAGACGGAATTTTCGCCTGTCATCCGTGTGATATTTGAACATTCTCGGCATGCTGTAATCGAATTCTGCCGAAAACTCAATCCTCCCCCCGTATTCCGCTATCTTTTCCTCTATAAATGCCCTTGTTGCTGAAATATGAATTGTATACACCACATCTGCAAGTTCAAGTGCCTTCTTTATGAACGGAATGTCTGCATTTCTGGACTGTGAGCCGAAAGGCGGATTCTGGAATACCGTGTCAAATCTGCCTTTTATCTCGAGGATGCTGGCTTTTTTGAAGTGTACTTTTTTCAGTAAGGCACTATCCAGGATTCTGGCTGCATTCTCCTTCGAAGTTTTAATGCATGCCGGACTCACATCAGCGCCTATTGTACGGTATGCTCCCAACAGTGCGCAACCTATTGAAAATATTCCGTTACCGCAACCCAGATCTGCGATTTTCCTTCCTTCAATATCGCCGCTCATTGCCGCATGATAAAGTATTGCCGATGCAGCATTTACGGGGGTTGAATATTGCTCCAGAGATGGCGAAGGATCGGCAATCGGCAAAAGCATTTCAAGCTTGGATTTCAGTTCATTCAGTTTCATCTTACGTCATCGGCCGATCCGTCATGCATGAACAAAGTTAACACTTTGTCCGTTGTCCTCACAGCGCCCGGGCGCTTTTCTCCTCCGGTTGTGAAATTGGCTTCAATACTCATATAGGCGTGATAAAATTATTAAGCAAGTTACTTTTAGTTGTCATTATGAATGAAGTCCTCCCCGGCGTATATCTCATCAACCGCTATTCTCTCAAGTCGTTCGGGAATTCCGGTTATTTTATAAAACATGACGGTGGAAATCTGCTGGTTGACGCCCCGGAACTCGGGAAGGACGATGAGGACTTTATCAGAAATAATGGCGGAATATCGGACTTATTCATTACTCATATCAGAGCCTTCGGTGATGCATGTGGCATAAAATCCAGATTTGGCGCGAAACTCATTATTCATGAAGAAGACGCAAAGCTGGTGAAGGGCTGCACACCTGATCTCAAATTTGGTTCAGAGTACGCATTGCGTGAGGATACCGTCCTGATACCCACTCCAGGTTATTCTCCCGGATCGTCATGTCTTTTGCTCAAAAGGGGAAAGGGAATACTGTTCTGTGGCGATATGTTCTGGTGGGGAAACAGGGACAGATTCAGCAACGAGTTGATGAGCTGGCCAACAGAGAGCGACAGGAAGACATGGTATCTTGCGGATCAGCTAGTGCTCAATGTCAATCTCCTGGACTCCAGTATTGACAGGATGAGGGAAAGTGCGTCAAATCTGCTGAAGTATGAATTCGACTCACTACTCATGTCGCATCCAAACTATCCACCCAGGGGAAGAGGCGCCGTTCTTTCAGGCGCAAAGGAAACGATTGCAAAAACACTCTCAACGGAAAAACTTTCACAATTTACCGACTGGAAGAGGGAAGAATTAAAAAAGGCTTCCTGATGCCATATACCGGGGCTCATGGTCTAGCGGTTATGACGTCGCTCTCACACAGCGGAGGTCCCCGGTTCAAATCCGGGTGAGCCCATTTTTAACTCGGAGGGAAATCGACCCCGGCATCGCAATCATCACCATGGTAGTGCCGATGAAGTTTGCAATCATTGCGCCCCTTCCTTTAACCCTTTATCCCGATGTAATTTGCTATCATTTTATCGATTTGCCTTCCTGCGATCAGCCCTTCCTGCCTGCAATATGCGATAAAATGTTCATATGTCTCTTTGTCAAGTGAAATATTGACATTCTTTCTCGGTGTTTTGCCTAAGCCTGCTATAGTGGGGGGGCATAGTAACCCATACATATCGCTTTATTCATCATATATTTAGGTACAAGGCAATTTCCGTCGCAATTGTACTGTTGCTTGTTGCAGTCTCTTTTTTTGCGTTCATAGTATTGGTTACGCATACCCAGGCAGCAGCGGCATCTGTTGCAGGCGGTAAAGGAAGCAATATGGTATCCATGCAAGTTGCATCCAGTTCAACACGGTGCTACTATAGCCTGCTGGCCCCAGGAATAGTGATCGCATCTATCGATTTTCTTGATGGTGTGCAGAGTTACACCCTCGCGTCTTTCAGCATTATCGTTATAGTGCACAATGGAGTAATTTATCTGGAAGACCAGAGGACCGATGAAACAGTCGTTATAGAGGTCAGCTATCTGACTTATGATTTGAGCAACACAGTAGTCATTGCCAGTATATCAGCGCAGAACAGCTACTATGAGTCTGTAACTAGTGTCAGCGGCACGGTTGTCGGGGCGCTCATCAGCCCTGACGTAAATGCAATACCCGCCTCGCAGATATTGCTGGATTACCCATACCTGTTCGTACTCGCGGATTACTGTCCATATCCAATAAGTGGGGGAAACACGAATACATGGTCAGGTTCCTCATATGCATCTTACAACCCGTTTGGCGATAATGAAGAGTGGCAGCAAGGGCTAAACGTATACCAGGCATACACTTCATCATGTGTTGTGAGTGGCGAAGCACGTGGTACGTTTGAAGCGCCATACTCATATGGCGGTTGGTTTTTCTATAGAGTGGGTTTTACTTGTGAAGATACAAAAGGATTTATTTTCAATGGTCAAGTATTAGGTGGTAATAAGTCAACTTACGTTGGTATCCCAGCAGGTGATTGGGAGTGGTCGTACTGGAATGTGTCGTATACAAATTCAGGAACAACGCTCACGTTATACTGGGGATATTTTTACTGGGACAGCACATCGCCTGCTTCAATTCAGCTTTTGGTACCGTTAAATAATTCGCTTGCAATCCCTTCAGGTGAATGATGGCAAAGTACATTGCAATCATTGTTGCGGGACTGCTAATCGCAGCAACGGCAGGCGTGACGGCCTATCTGACCTTGGGAGCGCCGGACAGTCATGCCCGTACGCTGACGGTGTTGCCGGCCGGATGGAAGATGCCCCTTTATTCCAACGGCTCAGTCAACAGTTCAGGCTCGATCATGCTCTTCTCGCTGAGGGTAAAGGGTGCCGCCCCTGTCACAGTGAAAGGCGCATGGAACTCGACGGGCGGATATTCCCTTTCGCTGATATACTTCAATCCGTTTCTCATATATTCACAGCCGAACAGTACTGGCCTTGTGAAAACAGCGTGGGAGACGGGATATTCGCTGTCCGGGGCGCTCAACTTCTCGGTTCCGCCAGGCAATTTGACGTGGGAAGTCATGATTACGCCGGAGGTGAATGGTGTGGACACGTTCACCATAGTTTCCCCTATTGTCCTTCAAGTGCCTGCGGGCGATTCCGTCCAATATCATGCAATACCTGTTCCTGCGTGAGGCTGAGCATACGGCAGAGCGCAATGCAAAATCAGGGCAGAAGGAAGTGAAATCCGAACGAACGAACTGAGGAAGAGCATGCTCATCAGCATACCGATAGCTGGGGCATGCCTCTACTATGGAATTGTTTCGCCTTCAATGACGCTGGTAGTCGCCGGCATCGCCATCGCCTTTGTCGGCGCCGTGATTCCTGCCGTTTCGGGCAAGGCACACATGAAGGCGCTGAAAATAACAATCCCAGTCGTTGTCGCTGCTGTAATCATCATCTTCGCGATAGGCATCATGCAGATGGAAGCCAGCCATATGAATTATCTGCAAAACACGCAGCCGGGAACCGTCATCGCCACCATCATGGCGCAGAACGCCACATTCGCCTATGCGCCAAACGGCACGGTCAGCATGGTCAGCGAGGTTGTGCACATCACTTACGGCATGATGGACAACGGCATAGAGTTCAACACAGGCAACAACACCGCAATCGTGGGATCGTGGTCATCCACGTTTCCAGTTGCAAGATGAATGAAACAGGCCGGCTTTAACGAACAATTGCTCCAGAGTCCATCGGATTAACGTTTTTCAGTCAGACGCAGGCGCCTCATGGAGGATGGCGGCTCAGCAAAAGCAGCAAAAGCATCAGTCCCGTTTCTGCTGTCCTTCGATCAGCTGTCTTGCAGTTTGCCATGTGTCGGAGACCAGTGATACTAATCCCTTGCGGACCAGAAATTTGTTAATCCTGTGTTTTTACTTCAGATCCGACTCTCTAAATCGAAAAGCGGAAGGCAAAATCCGTCGTTTGGCATAAGGTCTGCCTTCATGTTCAGAAAGATCGCTCAATACCGCCGTATCCCAGCTACCTGTTTTCCGTATAACTTATTATAAAACAGTTATGCATGACATGCCTATGGTCTCCACGCAGATGGACACCATTGATCAATGGTGGCTGGCACTCAAAATCCATGAACTTGCTGAGCCTGGAAGCAGCGAATTCAAATCGGTCGAACTTCTGTGCAGTATTCTAGCTTCGAGTGGTTTTTCCGTTTCAAGGAACTATCTTGGAATACCGACCGCGTTCAGAGCGGAATTGAGTGTGGGAAGCGGTCAACCGTCGATCGCATTTCTTGCCGAATACGATGCGCTTCCGGGGATAGGGCATGCCTGCGGGCACAATCTGATTGCATCCGCAGCTGTTTTTTCCGCAATCGGTGCTGCCCAACGGATTCGAAACGGAAGGATAATGGTAATCGGAACACCTGACGAGGAAGGGAGCGGTGTTTATTCCGGTTCAAAGGCGATCCTTGCAGAGCGCGGCGCATTCAGCGATGTTGATGTTGTTCTCGGCTCGCATCCTGGTGACGAATGGGATGTCGGTAAAGGGAGTCTCGCAGTCCAGGACATTGAGATAGTGTTCCACGGGAAAGCTGCACACGAATCCGCCACACCTGACAGCGGCCGGAGTGCCCTTGACGCGGCCATACTCGCATTTACCGGAGTGAACATGCTTCGGCAGCACGTGCGCAGAGATGCAAATGTTGTGATACATGGCATTATCAAGGAAGGCGGCAGCGCATCTAATGTGACTCCGGACAAGGCAGTCATGATTTACGGACTCCGATCATCTGATACTTCCTATCTTCAGTCCGTTATCAGTCGTTTCAGATATGTTATTGAAGGCGCCGCGCATGCAACGGAAACAACCTTTGAATTCAATCTCCGCGGACCTCTGTTTTCAACAACGAAGGTAAACATACCGCTTGCTGCAAAAATCAGGGAACATATTATTGAGAAGGGGCACCAGATAATGGAAATAGAACAGGCACTTAAGGAACAGCCTGGAGGCTCAACTGATTTTGCAAATGTATCTCAGACCGTTCCAGCCATTGAAGTGGGATACCGGATAGCTCCGGCAGGAACTCCCTGGCATTCTCATCAGTCACTTGAGGCTGCGAAATCCCCGCTGGCAAGAGCGGCCCTGAGCGAAATTATAGAAATACTGGTTGAAACTGCCGCAGAGTTTACGGAGGATGAAGAGTTCAGGAAACAGGTAAAACTCGACTTTTCCATCCGGACATAATGCCGGCATGTGTACTTTTGCCAGCAGGACTTACAATGTTATGAACAGTATTGAGCCTCGTTTTCTGGACATAGTTTCCATGAGGGAACTGTCACTAATCCGGTGAGAAGCAAGAATTTAAAACTTGCTGGCCCGCTAACTGCATTGATGGAAAAAGTCTGGGAAAAAGTCGATTTCGGGACATATCATCATACCGATTATGAAGGATCGCAGCGGACCAGGGAACGTGTAGCAATCCTTCTTGACATGGTGTTCGATTACATAGACAATCTCGGATTCAGACCGAAATTGATCCTGGATGCAGGATCAGGCCTGGGCTTTCTTTCCGCTCTTGCCTGCCTCCGTTTCCGGGAGGCTGAGATTTTCGCAGCCGACAACTACTCAGATTCAAGCCTGATCGGCGGCGGAATTGCACAAGCCCGGAGAAATATCGGGCAGCTTGGTCTCAGTGGCAGGATCCATCTTGTGAGGTGTGATGTTAGAATGCTTCCGGTTATGGCGGGGAAGTTTGACATCGTATGCACGAATCTGGTGTATCACAATCTGGGTTCAGAATTTGCTTCAGGTGTCCTTGAGCTGACTGCGGCTGTGAAAAATGGAGGTTTCCTGCTGTTCGGGGACCTGTTTTTTGATGATCGTTTTTACCGTTCCCTTGGGAATTCGAAAATTATCCTTGAGCTTGGCATCAACGGCAGATATCTGAATAAATACAGGCTCGTCCTGGTCGAAATCTCAACATGAAAAATAAAATCACCAAACTGCTAAATATAAATAAACAGGACCAAATCAGCACATCATGACAGTTGAAGAGGATATCGCCTTGTTCGTCAGGGATCTGGAATTTGATGATCTCGATGAGAAAGTGGTCCACGAAGCAAAGAGGAGGATCATTGATTCGATTGGTGTGTCTTACGCATCAGTGGACTCCCCTCCTGCAAATGCATTCAGAGGCATACTGAAACTGTATCCAGGTGATGCGCACATCATCGGCAACGGAAGCGCGACTGCGGATGCCGCCTCATTTTACAACACACTCCTTATCAGATATCTGGATTTCAACGACACCTATCTTTCAAGAGAACCGTTGCATCCAAGCGACATGATTGGTGCCCTCCTTGCCTTGGGCTCACTTGTCAGGGCTGACTGCAAAGCGCTTGTCACGTCGATAGCCGCAGGCTATGAAGTGAGCACGAGATTCTGCGACTCTGCATCACTGAGGAAGCATGGTTTCGACCATGTTAATTTCCTTCAGATTGGAATGGCAGCAGCGATTTCAAAGCTGCTGAACTTCGACGAGAAGCAGACAATAAACACGATTTCCATCGCCGCTGTTCCGCACGTGGCACTCCGTGAAAGCAGAGTCGGCGATCTCTCGATGTGGAAAGCGGGGGCTGCGGCAAACTCCAGCAGAAACTCAACATTCGCAGCGATAGCAACAATGAACGGTTTCACGGCTCCAGCCACACCAATTTCAGGAAAGTTCGGCCTGAGAAATTCTGTATTGCCGGAAATGGACATGACCGTCTTCAGTGGCATGAAGAAAGCGGACGCAATACTGCGCACACACATCAAGAAATATCCTGTGGAATATCACGCTCAGTCTGCCGTCGATATTTCACTGGAGCTCCACAATGAAATCGGGGATTCCGAAATTTCCCGGGTTGAGATAGAAACATACGAAGCAGGGAAATCAATACTTGCCGATGATGAGAAATGGAACCCGAAGAACAGGGAGACAGCGGACCACAGCCTGCCGTTCATAGTATCTGCAGCCCTCGTGACGGGAAATTTCTGGCTGGAAAGCTACGGCCTTATCAATGACAGCAGGATAAAGACGCTAATGAGCAGGGTGGAAGTGAGAGAGAGGCGCGATTACACAGAAGCATATCCCTCCGCACTTCCAACCAGAATAGTTGTTCATGCTTCGAACGGAATACATCAGGGCGAAATGAACGTGCCTGAGGGTCACTGGAAAAATCCGCTGAACGACACCGAAGTCGATGCAAAATTCATGCGGCTTTCCGGTGACAGCGGACTGCTGCAGAGACTTCATAACTGCCTCAGGCTGAAGGTGGATCAGATTGTCTGATATACTGAAGCACAGGTTTATGATCATTCCAGGCGTTTTCAGCCCGTTCACTGCATTGCAGGCTGAAAGGGCCGGTTTCAACGCTGTGTACCTCTCTGGCGGTGCGTTTACATCATCTCTGGGAATACCAGACATTGGACTGGTGAGTCTCACTCAACTCAGCGCAATGGTAAGACTCATCAAGGATGTCTCGGACGTGGAGGTTGTGGTCGACGCTGATACAGGATTCGGCAATGCGATCAGTGTCTGGCGCACAGTGCGTATACTCGAACGTTCAGGCGCGGATGCGATACAGATAGAGGATCAGAAGATGCCAAAGAAGTGCGGTCACCTCGACGGCAAGGAACTCGTTGAAACTGAGGAGATGAATCAGAAAATAAGAGCGGCGATCGATGCCCGCAGAGATTGCGCCATAATTGCAAGAACAGACGCCAGGGCCGTGGAGGGAATGAGCGGAGCAATCAAAAGGGCAAAATCATATGCCGAAAACGGAGCAGATATAATTTTTCCTGAAGCTCTATTGAATCGCAGGGAATTCAGGACATTTTCACAGAGCATCGATACGCCGCTGCTCGCCAATATGACTGAATTCGGCAAAACGCCGCTCCTGCCTTCAGATTTCTTCCGCAGGAGCGGATACCGGTATGTGATTTTCCCGGTTACAGCCTTCAGGGCTGCTGCCAGGGCGGCGGAAACTGTTTACAGTGCACTGAAGTCAGACGGGAGCCAGAAGAGAGTCATGAGTGAGCTCATGACCCGAAGTCAGCAGTATGATGTGATTCATTACGGCGATTATGAAATGAAAGACAGAACATTTTCAATCAAATCCGGAAGAACAAAGTAACTGCTCCATTTCGCGCTTCACTGCTGGTATTTACGGTACTTCCGCGCGGCGCAAAAACCACAAATTGTTCTGCTGACTGTGTCAATCATCAGCAGACTCCAGACGCCGTTTGAGCCAAGTTTAAAAACAACTTCCTTCTATATCCGGCAGATAAGAAACTTATCGTTGGTGGCAAATTAATCCAAGGGTGAAAATCAAATGGAAATAAGCAATGGTCTGGAAGATGTTTACATAAAGGAGACTTCAATAACATATATCGACGGCGAAAAGGGTATATTGCGTTACCGCGGTTATGATATAAACGAATTGGTTGAAAACTGTTCTTTTGAGGAGGTTGCCTATCTGATGATTTTCGGCGAACTTCCATCGGCCCCGGAACTCTCTCATTTTTCCTCAGATATACAGCGTTCATTCAGGCTGCCAGACTATGTCAAAGATGTCATCACCGCTCTGCCGCGCGACGCGGATCCCCTGTCTGTTTATGAAACAGCCTTTGCAGCAATGTCGTCGGAAGAGAACAACTTCAGCTGGAATGTGGAGAACGTAAAGAACAAAATACCTGAAATAATCGGTCGCGCAGCGTCCGTCGTAGCGGCTGCTTACAGGCACAGCCAGGATTTAAAGCTCAAGCCGGCCGAACCGTCTGAAAGCTATGCGAAGTCTTTCCTCGCAGCCTGTTTTGACGGAAGCCTGGATGAGAGAAAGGTGGATATAATGAACAATGCACTCGTTCTCTATGCGGATCACGAGGTCCCTGCTTCCACTACTGCGGCACTTGTTTCCTGCTCAACATTATCCGACATGTATTCATCTGTCGCTGCGGCAATAGCTGCTCTGCGGGGTCCTCTCCATGGAGGCGCTGCGGAAGCAGCTTATCAGCAATTTCTAGACATAGGCAGCCCCGGCAGTGTCGACGAATGGTTCAGACGGAATGTGATTGAAGGTAAAAAGAGACTAATGGGATTCGGCCATCGTGTTTACCGTACATACGATCCAAGAATGTCTGTTTTCAAATCAATGGCAAAAGAACTCTCAAGGACTGGCGAACAGATTAAACTGCTGAGGACTGCAGAAAGGCTGGAGGAACTTGGCGTACAGAGCTTTTCACACAAGCATATTTTCCCGAACACCGATTTTTACTCGGGGCTAGTTTTCAACTGCATCGGTTTCCCGCTTCATATGTTTACCGCCCTGTTCGCCCTTTCTAGAACCGCCGGCTGGGTAGCGCAGATGTCAGAGTACATTGAAAACGGCGGTCGTATAATGAGGCCCAGGGCTGTTTATTCAGGGCACGGCTACCGCAGACTGGAAAAACCGCACATTGCCTGAATGTTCCGGTTGATAGTCAGTCGCTGTCACGGATTCCGGCAACATTTTAAATTAATATGTCGCTAGGCTGTTCATAAGCTTGGCTGATAAAATGGTTGATTCTCTGACTGTGACAGACAACAGAACGGGCAAGAAATATGAGCTGCAGATTAAGGACGGCACTGTGAATGCAACTGACCTGAGGACCATCAAGCTGTCCGAGGACGATTTTGGACTTATGTCCTTCGATCCTGGTCTGATGAACACCGCGGTCTGCAGGAGTTCAATAACATATATCGACGGCGAAAAGGGTATATTGCGTTACCGCGGGTATTCGATAGAGGAACTCGCTCAAAAATCCAGTTTTCTCGAAGTCAGCTATCTTTTGCTTAACGGGGAGCTTCCGAACAAGTCCGAACTCAATGCCTGGAAAGCAGAAATTACACTGCATACGATGCTTAATGAGAACATAAAAAAACTGATCGATGCGTTCCATTACGATGCCCATCCGATGGGAATGCTAGTGAGCATCCTTGCAGCACTTTCATCATTTTACCCGGAGGCCAAAAACATTTTCGACCGTGACGTCCGTAGAAAGCAGATTGTGAGACTCATAGCCAAGATGCCTACGATTGCCGCTTTTGCACTCAAACATTCGAGGGGTCTTCCCTATGTCTATCCTGACAACGAACTGAGCTACACTGAAAATTTTGTCAACATGGTGTACAGGCCGTCACACGGCACGCCATACAGGCCAGACCCCGTTCTCGCAAAGGCGCTCGATACTCTCTTCATACTCCATGCGGACCACGAACAGAACTGCAGTGCAAATGCAATGCGGGCAGTCGGCAGCTCGCAATCGGATCCATACAGCTCGGCCTCCGCTGCTGCAGCCGCTCTTTACGGCCCGTTACATGGCGGTGCAAACGAACAGGTTCTCAGGATGCTGAAGGAGGTGGGAACAAAAGACAGGATACCGGCCCTCATAGATCAGGTGAAATCCGGGAAGAGGAGGCTTATGGGCTTTGGCCACCGTGTATACAAGAATTTCGATCCACGGGGGAAAATAATAAAGAGGCTTGCAGAGGATGTTTTCCAGGTGACCGGCAGGAATCCGCTGATTGATGTTGCCCTGGAACTGGAAAATATCGCGCTGGAGGACGATTATTTCATCAAGAGAAAGCTCTACCCTAATGTGGACTTCTATTCCGGGATCATTTATGAGGCAATGGGTTTTCCCACCTCAATGTTTCCCGTCCTTTTTGCGGTTGGCAGAATGCCTGGATGGCTGGCACAGTGGGAGGAAATGATTAATGATCCGGAGCAGAAACTTGTCAGGCCAAGGCAGATTTACAACGGCTACGGACTGAGGAAGATTTCATCATGACGTAATCCTGTCCCTTTTCTTCATCCTGCCTTTATGGCCGGGCTTGTGGTATTCGAATCCGAGGATGAAATCGATTACACCAAAGGCAAAGAGTGAATATGCCAGGTACGGGAGAATACTGATATCAGATGTGTAGAACAGCAGTGCGATTCCCAGTACAAGGCATGTCCCTACAAGCGAAATTATGAATGCCTCGTACTCCCTCTCCCTGAAGTAATGCTCCTCAACAAATGCTATGATAACAGATGCCGCAGCGAGCACCCATATGGGTTCCTCGGTAGTGAGCGTTGAACCCGTGAATGCCGAGTGTATTGAAAGTATACCAAGAACAGAAGGCACCACAAACGGGAAGAGGATTACAACACCTCTGAATGTATAGAAGAGCCCGCCGAAGAGCATTGAAACTTTCATCTATGGGGGGATACGTGCATAACAAATAACTCTTTCCATTCAAAACTTATTCCTGCGGAAAGGATGCAGATAAAATTGGACGAGTTCTCTCTTTATCTTGTGCGTCACGGCGAACCCGATGCAGGCGTCTCGGGCCCCGATCCACCTCTTTCGGAACATGGAAGGGCACAGATTGAAAATGCTTCGAAATTGATTCGTATGCATTCTGAAAGGATTGCAGCCATTGCCTCTTCTCCGCTCTCAAGGGCTGTTATGTCTGCCCGGATACTAGCCTCGGCATTCAACATCGGCTTTGATGTAGAAGAGAGGCTCGAGCCGGAAGGTGATGCCGGCAGTTTCCTTCCTTTATTCCTTTCTTTAAATAATGGAGACAAGATACTGGTAGGTCACATTCCTTCGCTCCGGAGTATTATTTCATATCTGTCAGGAGCAGCAGCCCCATCCCGTATCAGTATTCCCGGTGGAGGGGTAGTCTGCCTGAGGATCCACCGGGAAGATGCCGTTTTCATAGGAGAAATTGAATGGGCAGTCCGTACGCAATAGGTGCATCGATCCGATCCGTGAGTATCCCGCTTATGGAACGGCGGATGGGAATTATACAAAGCGCTTAAAGTCCGTTGATCGGCAGACTGGTTACTTTTTCCTCTTGCGCGTCTTCCCTGCAGATGCTCTCATCTTTTTGCCTGACTTTGAAACAGACAGTTTTTTCCTTGCCGCATCAAGGACATCTCCGTGTCCTCTTGCAAAACTATCTCCGGAGAGTTTTCTCAGCGGCGTAAATTCAAGTTCTGCGAACCATTCAGGCGGACTGTAATTCCTTTCGACGGAACCTGGCACAGCGAGCTGGTAAACGAAGCAGATGTCCCAGTGGGCAGGTTGTGACTGATTTTTCGGATCCCCGCTCAGATGGGATTGAACATCGATCAGCTTCAGGTTGCCTCCGCCGGCCTTCATGTTGAGCTGCTCCCTGATCACCCTTTCAGCCGCCTCAATGGGAGACTCGTACCATTTCAGGTGAGATGCTGGCAGGATTTTTTTGCCGCTCTCGGCAATCCTCGGTGCATAATTTTCACCCACGAAGAAACGTTCCACCCATATCTCCGGTTTTGCCATTCTGCCTGTAAGCAGCCTAGAGTCTGATGTCACAGCTACGAAGGAGGAAAGGCAGGTTCCGCCTGGCGGCACATTTCCTTCCGAAAACAGTGCTTTCTTTTCTGTCTCCATTGGTATCAGATCCCCTGTATTCTGTATAGGCGGCCCCAATAATATATTTTCGTCGATTTTCAGTCAAATGCTCCCGGGCATCCTGAAAAACTGCAAAACGGTACAGGATTCAAAGGCGCAAAAGGCTATGAATTGCCATTGTTTTTTATGCTTGCGATTATCCTTGACAGGACTTCGGGGTGATTGGACGACAGGCTGTCAGCACCCATGGCAAGAACTTTCTTCATATCACTCTCCGTATCCATAACCCAGGGATGCACCGAATAGCCTTTCTCATGGACAGACCTTATGGAATCATTCTTAAGTTTCTCCCATCTGGGGAAGATTGATGATATGCCAAAATCCTCGATTACCTCTACATATTCTTCAGGAGGATCCAGTATCAGCAGTCCTGTGCGTAGGTCAGGGTCGAGTTCATTGATTTTCTGAAGCAAAGATGGATCAAAAGCTATGAACACCGTTCTCCTTTTCCACTCCTTCCTTTCGCTGACAGTTGCGACAATGTTTTCCTCAATCCCCGGATAGAAATCGGAGCCATGTTTCACCTCAACAAGTGCAATTTTGTTTCTGCAAATCAGTTCCAGCGCCTCTTCAAGCGTTGGAACCTTCTCCCCTGCATGCTCCCGGGAATACCACTTTCCGGCGTCGAGGTGCTTTATGTATTCAATATCCCTTGAGTTAACCATGCCGGTTCCATCAGTTGTTCTGTCGAGTGCTTCATCATGGATGACAACAGGAACGGCATCGGCTGTCTGGTGGACGTCAAGCTCAATTGCGTCAGCGCCTATTTCGATGGCTACGGAAAACGAAGCAAGCGTATTTTCCGGCGCTGTCGCTGGAGAGCCCCTGTGGCCAACAATGTATGGCTTGGAAGCATCAGTGTCCGGAGATAGAAACCTTTCAACTTCTAGCATCTGTGATCCCACTTCGAATCAGATTTTTTAAATTTAACAGAATTTAATACTTAATGTTTTTGAAGTCATGCCTTTGTCAGGAATCGCACGGAGCAAATCAATTTATCAGATTGGTGAGAAAGCAATCGTCTTTCAACCGAATTTGCAGTTGATTCAATTGCGAGATGCAACCTGAATAATCAGAATGCTGGAGGTTAATTAAAATGTTTTGAGCCGCGTTATGCCGAGTTTCCCGGCATTCGCAGCTTCAACCTGAACGGAAACCGCCCAAGTCCGTATCGCCCCGTCACTTTGCCTTTAGGGGAGCTCCTCCAAGCGGCACCGTCGTTTTGCCGAAGGTTTCGTTTATTACTATTGCAGCAGATGCATAGAAGGCGGCGATTGCTGTCAGTAACCCAAGTATTCCACCGGCCTGCGTAGTTGCTGCACTGTTGCCGAACGAACCTGCTGCAAGAACGAAGAACGTTATCCACAAAAGCAGGAATACTGTGAAAAGCGCCCAGTTGAGCCTGAACGTCGCAATCCACATGTAGAATGTGAACACTCCGAACATTGCGAGAAAGATGCCAACTGCACCGCCCGCAGCATTGCCCGAGCCTATGCTTATGAGCCCGGCTCCAAGCAGGGTCAGCAATAAAGCGTATGACACCCAGAACGCACCGTATGTGAAAAATGCGGTGTAACCGAATGTATTTCCAGCCTTCATCTCCCACACGCCGGCGACCATCTGCGCTATTCCGCCGTACGCAAAAGCAATAGGCACAACAACTCCTGCACCGCCCGCAGGCAGCATCTTTGCATTGTATAAGCTCAAGATAAAGGTGGTCAATGCAAATCCTGCCAGACCAAGAGGTGCCGGGTTAGCTAATTTATCCATTCTTTTCTACCTCCGAATTCTTCTCTATTTCTATATTCTCATGGAAATCCCAGTTATCCGGGAATAATCCATACTGTCTGATTTTCAGTCCATATTCAATATCGCAATCCACTCATCCGCACAGAACTTCGAATCGAACCCTATCTGTTGCCATACCCCCTACTCCCGAATGTCTTTCGATTATTTAATCTCTGTTTATAATTAACCTGCATAACGGTGTTGTTGATATTGATTCAGCTGACGCAAAAGTGCGAAGATATATATTCGACAAAGGCATTAGCGATTTATCTGGAAATGGTCTGCGGGAGTGGTGTCTGACGAGCATTCTCCATATACATTTCAAATTCCTTTGATGGTGAAATAATTTGTCACTTATCCGTATGTTCGACCAGAAATCAGGCAGTTGCATGTTGGTCATTGTTTTAAAAAATGTACATAACGGGGATGTTGAAATTGGTTAAAGAAAAGACTGAATTCAAGGCAAGAGAGGAAGAGACAGAACTGACCGAAGCGGAAATAGCCGTGCACTGGAAGGAAGAGGAATATTACACTCCTTCTCCTAAATTCATCGGACAGGCCAATCTGACTGACCCGTCGATAAATGAACGATTCAGTATGGAGAATTTTCCCGAATGCTTCAAGGAGTATGCGGATCTGCTCACCTGGGACAGATACTGGCATACAACACTTGATTTTGCCAAACCGCCATTCTGGAAGTGGTTTGTCGGGGGAAAACTGAACGTTTCCTATAACTGCATAGACCGCCATCTTGCAAAATACAAAAACAAGGCCGCTCTCATTTTTGTCCCTGAACCTGAGGACGAACCTACACAGGTCATCACATATCAGGAACTCTATGTGAGAGTAAACGAGTTTGCGGCATTGCTGAGGGATTTTGCAGGTGTAAAGACTGGTGACAGGGTAACTGTCCACATGCCAATGGTCCCCGAGCTTCCTGTAACGATGCTTGCCTTAGCAAGACTGGGTGCCATTCATTCTGTTGTTTTCGGCGGTTACAGCGGAGAGGCATGCGGGACAAGGATAGCCGATTCAGGCAGCAAAATATTGATCACCATGGACGGATACTACAGGAACGGAAAATTCCTGGATCACAAGCCGAATGCCGATATTGCAGTCGATACTGCCTCCAAGGATGGACATGAGGTGGAAAAAGTTCTCATCTGGAGCAGATTCCCAAACAGGCTTTCAACAAAGGCAAAACTCATCGAAGGAAGGGATTTCCTTGTCGGCGATTTACTCAAGCGATTTCGGGGAAAGCTTGTTGAACCCGTTTCGATGCCGGCGGAAGCACCTCTTTTCCTGATGTACACGAGTGGAACAACCGGTAAACCAAAAGGATGCCAGCACAGCACTGGCGGATATCTGTCTTATGTTGCCGGCACATCGAAATATATACAGGACATTCATCCGGAGGACGTTTACTGGTGCTTTGCGGATATAGGCTGGATCACCGGCCACTCCTACATTGTCTACGGTCCGCTGTCCCTTGCCGCTACTTCAGTAATATATGAAGGCGTTCCGACCTACCCTGATGCCGGCCGTCCCTGGAGGATTGCGGAAAGGTTGAATGTGAATATATTTCACACATCACCGACGACCATACGGATGCTCAGGAAGGCGGGTCCCGATGAACCAATGAAGTATTCATATCATTTCAAGCATATGACAACAGTGGGAGAACCAATTGAGCCGGAAGTCTGGAGATGGTACTACAATTCGGTTGGAAAGGGGGAAGCGGTCATTGTCGACACCTGGTGGCAGACAGAAAACGGCGGTTTCCTATGTTCAACGAAGCCTGCGCTAGACAGGATGAAGCCGGGCAGCGCGGGCCCTCCAGTTCCAGGTATTTTCCCGGTGATATATGATGAAAACGGGAACGAGATTCCTCCAGGCACGGGCAAGGCGGGCAATATCTGCATTAGAAATCCCTGGCCGGGAATAATGCAGACAATCTGGGGAGATCCAGACAGATTCGTGAAACAGTATTACCAGAAATACAACAGGGATCCGGAGAGCAAGAACTGGAGAGACTGGCCATATTTTGCCGGCGATGGCGCTGTCCAGGCAATGGACGGCTACATCAGAATCCTTGGAAGGATAGACGACGTTATCAACGTTGCGGGCCATCGGCTGGGGACAAAGGAAATAGAATCGGCATGCCTGCTCGTGCAGGAAGTCGGAGAAGCGGCCGTTGTTCCGGTCACTGATGAAATAAAGGGAAAAATACCCGATGTATACATATCCCTTAAACCAGGGGTGGAGTCCGGAAAACACATAGAGGAAAAGGTCGTTCACTCTATAGAAACAACGATAGGCAAAATTGCAAGACCGAAGGCTGTTCATATTGTGCCGGATATGCCAAAGACACGGTCCGGCAAGATAATGAGAAGGGTCCTTGCCTCTATTTCCAACAGACTGCCTGTTGGCGATGTTACAACGCTTGCGAATCCTGATGTTGTTGAATCAATACGACATCAGGTCCAGGACAAATAGTGTTGGAGAGAGCACCTCTTCTCCGTTCAAGGATTCGATCTGCCTAAACATTTGCAAACTTTTTTCAGGCAATTTATTTTTCACTCTGTTTCGGACTGTGCTGTCCGGATTGCTTTTTTTATATCTGCGAAGTTTGGTCTCAATGCATGCTACAGCTATAGGTCAGCGCATCCGTCTTCGATTTCGCCGTCTGAAAGCAATCCCCGTCTCCCGCTCCTTTCAGCACAAGCTAGTTCCGGTTTGAGCGGTTAAAGACCACGATTTGCCTTTTGTTCTTGTTTTCAATTCCTGCAGGGCATGTCAAAATATAAGAGAGAGAAGGTTGTACGTAAACTTGATTAGATAATTAAAACGAGAAGTGAAACAATAAATGAAATTAAGACTGAACGACTTTTTTAGAGAAACGTATGAAATTGCAGATGACGGAATACCGAATTTCAAGATATACTCGGGGGGCAGATGGTATTTCCCCGAATCGGGGGATTTCAATGAAGTAAGGAGCCCTATAGACGACTCAATTATTGCGAGGACATCTGTGGCTTCCGCTTCTGATGCGGACATAGTGCTGAAGGATGCCTTCGCTGCGAAGCCGCTTATAAGGAGAATGCCGGCCATCCAGCGGATGAATGCGATGTCCAAGGCGTCCAAACTCATTGAAGAGAATTTTGAGACGCTCCGAAATTCTATTGTCGTCAACAATGGAAAAACTATGTCGGATGCTGCCGGCGAAATACATTCCACGATGCACAGGCTTTCGCTTACGTTTGAGGAAACAAGGAAGATTTTTGGCGATTATATACCGGGAGACTGGGCAGAGGAGAATGTCGGCAAATATGCTCTGATAATCAGGGAACCCGTCGGCCTCGTTCTCGCAATTTCACCCTTCAATTATCCGCTGTTTATAACATTCACGAAAGCCATACCGGCTCTTCTTGCGGGAAATTCTGTAATTATAAAGCCGCCAAGCGTTGATCCAATCCCTCCAATCCTGATGACCCGGATTATGCAGGAATCGGGCCTTCCCCCTTCCTCCATAAACCTGGTTACGGGAAAGGGCTCGCTTGGCAGCTACCTGGCAGAGAGTCCGATTGTTGATGTCGTCACTTTCACCGGCAGCACAGGTGTCGGAAAAGAACTCACAAAAATTTCCGGTATAAAGAAAATACATCTTGAACTCGGAGGAAAAGGCGTTGCTATTGTTCTCAACGATGCTGATATCAACGATGCTGCCTCCAAGACCCTGGCAGGGTCTCTGAAAAATGCGGGTCAGAGATGCGATGCCATCAGCCGAGTCCTTGTCCAGAGCAATATCTATGAACAGTTCTGCAGGTTGCTGGGAGAAGGCATCAAGTCCTGGACTGTAGGGGATCCAAGCGATGAAAAGTCGCTGATCGGTCCAATGATAAATCTGCAGGCTGTGAAACACGTGCATGAACTGGTAGACGACGCCGTCGGGAAAGGAGCAAGACTTGTACACGGCGGAAAGAGCCATGGGAACTTCATGGAACCAACGCTGCTCACAGACGTCCCTCTGGAGGCGCGAATAATGTGGGAGGAAACGTTCGGCCCGGTCATTCCCGTGCACAGATTCGCGACTGTTGATGAAGCAATTGAAATTTCCAACAGATCCGAGTATGGACTCGATTCCGCCGTATTCACGAAAGACCTGAATTCAGCATGGAAAGTCGCAAAGAGACTTGAAGTTGGAGAAGTCACAGTGAACAACTATCCTTCCCATGGTGTCGGTTTCTTCCCCTTCGGCGGGGTGAAGGAAAGCGGCCTCGGCAGGGAGGGTATAGGATACAGCATCGATGAATTTACAAATATGAAGACAATTGTTTTCGACACGTCGGGCGGAAAAATCTGGGAAGCCGAAAGGGAGGCTGAAGGGATCCTCTCGGTCTCCAGACAAACCGTTTAGGAATGTATGCCGTTGTGTACGAGGGTGCTCTCATTTTATTTCCGCTGAAGAAAGCTCCTGGCACATGCTGAATATCAGCTCCCTCCTGTCATTTGATTTGACTATGGCTGAGGCTACAAGTGCTCCGGATGCTCCAAGCTCATAAGCTTTCCTGACGTCCGCCGCAGAAGTTATTCCCGCTCCTGCAATCACAGGTGTTTCACCGCTTATCTGCCTTACGGACTGGATGGATTTTGTAATTACTTCGGGTCTCGCCTTCGAAACGGATATTCCTGTGCCGATGAGTTCAGGAGGCTCAATCGCCACCAAGTCTGGATGAAGGGCGCTAACCGCTGCAACGCTGCCAGGTGTGTCTGCGCATACCAACGCGATGAGCTGTAGTGCCCTGCTCTTCTCCACTATGCTTTCTATGTCCGCAAGTTTTATTCTGTGCTCGCTGTGATTGACCAGTACTCCCCGCCCTCCGGAAGCACTGATCATTTCCGGCGAAGTGAAGCCTGTAAAAGGGCCAGGTTCGTGGCTGTCGCAGTGCTGTGCGAAAACTGTTGCTCCGGTTTCCGCAACTGCGTTCAGCCAGGGAATGGGAGGACAGACAACTACTTCCACACCAAATTTCTTTGAGGCTTCAAATGAATGCTTTCCAATCTCTATTGCATTATTTCCAAATGATTCACGGTAACTTTTCAGGTTGATTATGAGATATCTCTTTTCCCTCATCGTGCTTCCCTTTCCTTGGGCAGTTACGCTATTCCGGCGTCTGGACTTAAACATGATGATAGAAATGGCTGTTAACCGTGCGAACTGATAATGTGAAGGACCTGGAATGAAGGCGCACTGTCCGGCTGTTCGCTCCCGATGTTAACTGCAGGATTCAACAAGTTTGGCCAGCAATTCCCTGATATTCTCCTTAACCCGATCATCTTTGATGCTTCCGTCGTCACCGAAGACGGCAGCAGGATTCATTACAAAAACTTCCGGCAGGTTCACAGGTTTCATGTTGAGGAAAATAAATACCTGTCTGAGATGATACTGGGCCCGTGCACCTCCCAGCCTGCCTCCGGCGCTCATCATCGCCACATGCTTTCCGTCAAAGGCGTTGTCTCCGTAAGGTCTGGAGCCCCAGTCTATCGCATTCTTGAGAAAGCCCGGTATTGAGTAATTGTATTCAGGCGTGACAACCAGAACACCGTCAGCCTCCTTAATGCCCTTCTTGAATTCACTGACAGAGGAGGGAGGGTTTGACTCAAGATCCTGGTTGAACAGTGGAATTTGAGAAATATCGAGTATCCTGAGTTCTGAGTTTCCTGGCATCAGTGCGCTCGCGCTTTGCAGGAGCATTCTGTTGTAAGATCCTTTCCTCAGGCTTCCGCCAAAGCCTGCAATACGTATATTTCTCATGACATGGACGGAAACCGCCTTAATATTTAAGGCAGAATCCTGTCTTTGGAAAACAGAGCAGGTAAGACACCTGGTATCGTTAAAAAAGATGCAACCGCTGCAATCATGTCACAAACCGGCGCCCATTATATATTCCCAAAGGCTATCCTCAACTTCCATTACCGAGAGCCTGGGCAGCCTGACGAGCGGGGTATTGTCGAATTTTCCGGTCGCCCGGATATCCGAGAGTGTTACGGGTCTTCTGAATCTCTGTTCTGCCCTTATCTTCACCACAGGAAAGCCATCGGAATCATTAAAAGAATCTGTGTCCGCTGCTGCAATACCCACAGCTGCCCTGATCTGACCAGTGTGGTAATAAATTATTTTTTCTCCCCTCTTCACCATCTTCAGATTTTTCAATGCAAGATTATTTCTCACACCATCCCACAACGTCGACCGATCACTTTGCAGCATTTCGAAACTGTAGTGTTCAGGTTCCTCCTTGAAAAGCCATTTTGACATCGGTTCCTGCAACCGTAACCTCCCTCTTAAACAATCCGGAATGGGACAGGCGATAAATTTGTGACTGTCCTTTGTCACGCTGGAGACAACGCAATTGTTCAACTGTACAGAATGGGACACAGTGAATAAGTCCCGCATTTCAATGAGCGCCTCTGTATAATGTCTGATGAGAAGAAGGCGGGAATAATCGGCGCAGGCGGGTACGCAGGCTATGAGCTCCTCCGTATAATGGACGGTCATCCAGGTTTTGAAATCGCTTATGCCCAGTCCGACAGTATGGCGGGGAGGAAACTCTCAGCGGTCTACCCATGGATGAAGCATGATGGTGTTGTGGTTTCCGGAAAAAGTGATTTCAGATCCGTATCGGACTGTGATATCGTATTTATAAGTCTTCCCGCAGGTGAAAGCATGAAGATAGTCCCGCAACTCATTGATTCAGGACTTAGGATTGTGGATCTTGGCCCAGACTACCGCCTTCACGATACATCGTCCTTTGAACGGTATTACGGAATGAAGCACATGGATCAGAAGAATCTTGAGAATAGTGTTTATGGACTGACAGAAGCAATGAGCAGAAGGATAAGCGAGGCATCCCTGGTTGCCAACCCCGGATGTTATTCCACTGCAGCCCTGATTGCACTGTTGCCTGTGGCCGACATGATAGGCGGTGATGTGGTCATAGATGCAAAGAGCGGAACTTCAGGGGCCGGAAAGGAACCTACATTCCCGACACATCATCCGGATATCGCAGAGAACATAAGACCGTACAATGTGAACAATCACAGGCACATCGCAGAAATTAACGAAATGCTGTCCGTTTACGGAAAGTGCCTCTCACCGGTTTTTGTTCCTCACCTGATTCCGATTGTTCGGGGAATTGAAGAAACGATATATCTCTTCGATACGAGTGCATCTTCAGTCACAGAAAAGCTCTCTTCATACTACAGAGATTCAAAATTTGTGCATATTGGCAGCAACTGCAGCCTGAACATGGTAAATTCGTCGAATCACTGTATGATTGAGATAATCGAGGCAGGCATGAATACGATATTGATGGTGTTTATCGACAATCTGGTAAAGGGTGCGAGCGGTCAGGCAGTTCAGAATGCAAACATAATGATGTCTTTTCCTGAAGACGCAGGACTCAAATTCGGCCCCTCCGGGGTGGGTAGGTAAATTTGAGAGTAATTCAGGGCGGTGTTACAGCACCATCTGGTTTTTCCGCCGCTTCAGGTAGGGCAGGTCTGAGAAAATCGGGAAAGGCAGATGTAGCCATCATCGTATCCGACACTGTCTGCAATGCGGCCGGAGTATTTACTTCAAACTCGCTGAAGGCCGCTCCCGTGATAGTGACTTCCGAGAAACTGAAACTTTCGCGGGGAAAATTGAGGGGGGTTGTGGTTAACAGCGGAAATGCGAATGCGCTTACGGGTGAAGCTGGTATCAGGGATGCCAGGAGCATGTGCGCTTACACGTCCAAACTGCTGGGTCTGGATGAGAGCAGTATTGTTGTATGTTCCACGGGTATAATAGGCAGAAAACTCCCGATGATGAAAATATACAGGGGCATCAGGTCTGCATCCGGCGCAATCTCCAAATCACTAAGTGCCGGAAGCAGAGCAGCCGAAGCAATTCTGACAACGGACAAGTCAAAGAAGGAGTTTGCGGTGGAACAGACACTCACGGATGGGCGACGAATCAGGATAGGCGGAATGACAAAGGGCTCCGGCATGATTGCACCGAATATGAAGGCGCTTCATGCAACAACCCTGACATTCATCACGACGGATGCACCCGTGACGGAAGCCTATCTCCGGCACTGTCTGGAAAGGACGGTCGACGAGACCTTCAATATGGTATCTATAGACGGTGACCAGAGCACAAATGACACGGTGCTGCTGATGGCGAACGGGGCCGCCGGAGGCCCACCTGTCCGCCGGGACAGATTTTTTGAGGAGGCACTGCAGAAAGTCATGTTTGAACTGGCAAAAATGGTAGCGCAGGATGGCGAGGGAGCAACCCATCTGCTCGTGGTCGAGGTAATCAACGCTGCAAGCCATCCCGATGCAAGACTTGCCGCGAAAGCTGTTGTGTCGTCCAGCCTGTTTAAATGTGCGGTCTTCGGCAGCGATCCGAATGTGGGAAGAATAGCCTCCGCAATAGGGAACTCAGGATGCACTGCGGATTTCTCACGTCTTAACGTGTGGATTGGCAGCAAACGACGATGCAGGATAATTTCGGGTGGAATTGTAGGGGCAAATTCAGAAAGGGCGGCAGAGGCGATGAAAGAAAGGGAAGTAAATATCTTGATAGATCTGGGAGCCGGGAAGGAAAGTGCGATTGCAATGGGATGTGACCTCAGCTATGACTATGTCAGGATCAACTCTGCATACTCAACATGAAACCAGTCTCCTCACTGTAATCAAGGCAGGAGGAAGCATACTGCAGGGCGGAGACGGCGCCGCAGCACTGGCAGAAGTCGTCGAGACGGCAAAAAAGGGAGGGCACGATGTCATTCTGGTCAACGGAGGCGGCACTGAAATTGATCGGCTGTGTTCCCGCCTTTCTGTCGATACCAGGAAGTACAGAGGGCTGAGGATCACAACCGGGGAGGTTCTCGACATTGTTCAGATGGCTCTGTCAAAAAAGTCGAACGAAATTGCGATTACGCTCCTTGCCCATGGCATCAATGCAGTACCGCTGCCAGCATTTGCATCGTCCATTGTGAAATGCAGAAAGAAACCTGACCCTGAAGGTGTTGATTTGGGATTTGTCGGCGAAGTGGAAAACGTTGATACTACTCTTCTGCTCTCCCTCGTGCGTGGAGGGGCTGTTCCCGTTATCTATCCCGTGGCCGCGGACAGTTCATCCAATTTATACAACATAAACGCAGACGAACTCGCTTCCGAAGTGGCGTCGGCCGTCGGCGCCGGATCACTGGTACTCGCAACAGACGTGGGCGGCGTTATCGTGGATTCTGTAGTGCAGAACGTCATTAATGCCGGAAGCATAAATCTGTTGGAGAGTTCCGGAAAGCTTCAGGGCGGGATGATTCCGAAACTCAAGGCGGCAAGAAATGCGCTGAACTCAGGTGTCCGGAAGGTTGCGATAGTGGACGGCAGAAATCCTGCTAATCTCATCAATTTTTACAGGGAGGGTGTGATAATTGGCACAGAAATACAAAGTTGAATCATCGGACAGGGCAGTGCAAAACCAGGACAGCCTTCTGCGTGTATACAGAAGGAAGGGCATATCATTCACGAATGGCAAGGGAAGCAGGGTCTGGGACTCCACCGGCAGGGAATACATTGACTTTGTCGGCGGAATAGCTGTAAATGTGCTTGGTCACTCCAATCACAAGCTCGTTTCTGCGATATGCAATCAGGCAAGCAGCATAATTCACACGTCCAACCTCTACGAGATAGGCAATCAGTCACTGCTTTCGTCCATGATCGCAGGTTTCTTCAGCAGCCGGAAAATGAAAGTATTTTTCAGCAACAGCGGTGCGGAAGCCAATGAGGCAGCACTCAAGTTCGCTGTCAAGGCGACGGGCAGGAAAAAATTCGTCTCAGCTTCCAACTCGTTCCATGGCCGGACAGCCATGGCCCTTTCTGTGACAGGCCAGCCGAAATACTGGAAAGGTTTTGAACCGCTGATTTATGGAAACGTTGAATTTTTCGATTACGGTTCTGCCGAATCGCTCAAGGAACACCTTGACGATGATGTTGCTGCGGTTATACTCGAACCGATTCAGGGAGAAGGTGGCGTCGTTGTTCCGCCTGCCGGTTTCCTGACTCGTGTTTCACAGCTTGTTCATGATAACGGCTCACTCCTCATTATGGATGAGATACAGACGGGCATTGGAAGGACAGGCAGGATGTTTGCGCATACCTGGGAGCAGGCATGCAGGCCGGATATCGTTACGCTTGCGAAGGGTCTTGCAGGCGGCGTCCCCATCGGAGCAACCATTGTAAGCGACGAAGTGGCCGCCCGTATAAGTGAGGGCGACCATGGTTCGACATTCGGTGGCAATCCCCTTGCAACGGCTGCAGGCATTGCGACACTCGAAATAATAGATTCCCCCGGATTCCTGGAAGGAGTAGTGTCCAGGGGTGCGTATCTCAGGGAAAAGCTCGATGCGTCATTGAGGAATTTTGACAAACTGGTGGAAATAAGGGGAAAGGGACTGATGGTCGGAATGGAATTCAGCGGTGATTTCGCAAGGAAGTTCGCAGACTATGCATTCGAAAGGAACATGCTTGTTAATGTGGCGCATGACACAGTTGTCAGGCTTCTTCCCCCTCTGATTATAACGGAGGAGGAAATAGACACGCTGGCAGCGGCGGTAAAGTCGTTTTGTTCCACTGCCAGGTGATTTGCGTGCAAAAGTGAACCGATTAATTTTTATTTCAATTAGAATATGCGAAATAGAGATTCAATTGCAAGAGAAGTCATCCGCAGAAATAACAAGGGAATATATCAGCGAGCATCCGAGCGTCATAGACTGCCTGTCATATGATATTGTGAATTTCTCCGCACTTGCCAGGAAAATAATGAACGAAACAGGTGCGAAAAATGAAGAAGCTGTGATGGTTGCCTGCCGGAGATATCAGATGGAACTCCAGGGAAAGAAAGCGAAGGAAAATGCGATAATAGCAACTGTGAGGAACAGCAGGGTAATGACCAAATCGAAAGTATCCATAATCAGCGCAAGAAACGAACCCAGGACACTTCAGGCTCTTCAGAGAATTCAGGGAAACACCCTTCTGAGAAGCAACAGCATACTGACTGTTCAGCAGGGAAGCAGGGTGCTTACGATTATACTCGGCGAAGAAATGATGGACGAAACACTTGCCATACTCGATTCCGACCTCGTTGTCAGTACCAGAAACAGGCTCAGTGAAATTACCATACAGAGCCCTGAGTCGATTGTTGAAACACCCGGTGTTCTGGTCAGGTTTTCCTCCGCGCTCGCAGAAGTCGGAATAAACTGTCTTGAGGTCGTCAGCTGCAGCACCGAAACCACGTTTGTTGTTCCCGAAGAGGATATGGTCAGGGCATATAATGTGCTGAGCCGCCTGGTAAGCTGAATGCCGGAGGGCAGGTCTTGTCGATTTTCAGACTTATGTGCCGCCTTACAGTCCGAGCCTCTACATTACTGTTAACTTCACGGTATCAATGGGCACTCCCATGGCATACGTGACTTCAGAGCGAAATGGACAGAAAATCGCCGTTCTTGCCTATTCCGGGGGACTTGACACAAGTGTGGCGATAAAGTGGATAAGAGACAGGTACGCCGTGGAGGTTGTGACTGTTTCTGTCGACGTAGGACAGAGGGAAGATCTCGACGAGGCTGCATCGAGGGCGGAACAAAATGGCGCTCTTCGTTCCATGATTGTGGATGCGAAGGACGAATTCGCTCAGGAATACATCTCCCACGCAATTAAGGCGAATGCACTCTATGAGGGGAAATACCCACTTTCGACCGCTCTGGCCAGGCCGCTTATTGCATCAAAGGTTGCCGCAGTTGCAAAGAAGTACGGTGCCTCCTATGTTGCCCATGGCTGTACGGGCAAAGGCAATGACCAGGTACGGTTCGAGCTGACATTTTTCGCCCTTGACCCGTCCTTGAAGGTCATTGCACCAATAAGGGAATGGGAGATGAACAGGGAGGATGAAATCGAATTTGCCAGAAAAAATGGCATCAGGCTGAAAAGATCGCAGGCTTCGAGGTTCAGCACCGATGAAAATCTCTGGGGAAGAAGCATCGAGGGGGGCGAACTTGAGGACCCATGGGTATCCCCGCCGGAGGAGATATTCGACTGGACATCACACCCGGAGGACTGGCCGGACGAGCCGACAACTATGGAAATCGAATTTGCTTCCGGTCTCCCGATCGCCCTCAACGGGGAAGAGATGAGCATCGCCGAACTTACAGCGAAACTCAATGCTGTAGCGGGGGCAAACGGCATAGGCCGTATAGACCATGTCGAGGACAGGTATGTGGGAATAAAGTCAAGGGAAAACTATGAATGTCCTGCCGCCTCTGTTTTAATTCAGGCACACAGGGCGCTGGAGAGCCTTGTCCTTTCGAAGGATACACTTCTCTTCAAGCCCATTGTGGAAAATAAGTTTTCAGAACTTGTATACAACGGCATGTGGTTCAGCGACCTCAGGATATCGGTTTGTCATTTCATAGACAAAACACAGCAGAATGTCACGGGAAAGGTGAAGGTCAGACTCTACAAAGGACAGTCAACAGTATGCGGCACAATCTCTCCCAATTCAATATATTCCCACGATCTGTCAACATACGGCAGGAAGGATACGTTCAATCAGAAGGCTGCTGAAGGGTTCATCTACATATCTGGCCTGCATATGAGAGGTGTAGCGGCAAGGGAGCTTGAATCCATTCATGTCAAGGAAAGAACTCTGGAGCGGAAGATTCAGAAAACAGCCTGATCCCCGGGCAAAAAGCTTCAGCCGCTCTCCCGAAGATATAAAAATAGTAAGGCATGATATTCTCGGGAGCATAGCGCACGCGATGGCGCTTGAAAAGGCGGGCATACTCTCCGGAACGGAAAAAGATGAAATTGTTTCCGGTCTCCGAACCATTTATCAGGAATATCTGAAAGACCGGTCAGACTTCCTTTCAGGTGAGGAAGATGTCCATATGGCCGTCGAGAGAAGATTGACCGGCCTCTGCCGTTCCGGCCTCAAGTTGCATACCGGGAGGAGCAGAAACGACCAGATTGCAACGGATCTGAGATTATTCGTCCGGGAGGCATCATTGAACACTTGCGCTCTTCTCCTGGATCTTCAGAAAGCACTGCTGTCCATTGCAGGGAGGGAAGTGTCAACAGTTCTACCAGGATACACGCATCTGCAGCATGCGCAGCCTGTTTATTTCTCCCATCTACTGCTTGCCCATTTCGAAAAGCTCAGGAGAGACTTCAACAGAATTGTTGCGGATCTTCAGAGAAACAGCGTGTCGCCTCTGGGTGCGGGGGCGATTTCCGGGACGACACACGGTATTGATTCCGGATATACTTCTTCCCTTCTGGGTTTCGGCGAACCGTTCAGGAACTCGATTGACGCGACTTCGGACAGAGATTTCGTTCTCGACGCCTGCTATTCCAATGCTGTTGTGGCTGAGCACCTTAGCTCGATCGCGGAGGAGATAATTCTCTGGAGCACCTCGGAGTTTTCATTCATCGAACTGTCTGACGAGTTTTCGACAGGCAGCAGCATAATGCCGCACAAGAAAAATCCTGATATTGCTGAGCACATAAGGGGGCGCTCATCGCATGTGATTGCGAATCTCATCGATGTAATGCTCATTCTCAATTCCCTCCCCCTGGGCTATGCGAGCGATCTGCAGCATGTGAAGATACCCCTTTTTGAATCGTTCGAGTCTGTGTCATCAATGTTGTCTGTAACTGCTCCGCTGCTGCTTGCTGTCAGGTCCAGGAGGGCGAGGATGGCAGGTGCAGCAGCTGACGAGTTCTCCTTTTCTGTTGAGGTTGTCGACAGCCTGGTGCGTGCAGGCATGCCCTTCCGGGAAGCGCACGAGGCAGTGGGACGTGCTATCCTCGAGGCTGTTGAGAGCGGAAGCGATTTCCGCACCTCGCTGAGGCGAAACGGAATTTCCGCCGGCATTCCTGAAGATGCGGCAGAATCGGTTGAACTGCGCAGTTCGCGGGGTGCCAGCAGCCTGAAAAGTATAAGGGAGCAGATAACCGCCGCCAATGCGGCGGTTGCCTCGGGGAAAAAATGGCTCAATCGTGAGCTTGCCAGAAAACGTCAAACCGAGGAGAGGCTTCTCGGCTCAATTGCATGACATATTTTGTTACACAAACAGGATTAAACTGAAAATAGATGCTCAATGGGGTTACCTTGGTTCTACTTGAATGCAGGATCTGCGGTCAGCCTTTTGCAAGGCACGAGGGATGGATTCTTCATGGTGCGGTCAAACATCTTTCCTGCCCCGCGGACAATACACAGTTCAAGTCATTCGATGAGGCCAGGGAGCATGCACTTTCGGCTCACAAAATGAAATTCTAGTCAGCGCTTCCTGCTCCTGAGCTCCAGCGCATTCAAGATAACGTCGAGGCTGACAGATCTCTTCACCGCAAGCGATATGCGTTTTATCGCCTTTTCTTCAATTTCGCCACTGACAGCTATCTTTTCAATACCCCTTGATTCGCATATTGAGTCGAGCACCCGCTGAAAAAAACCAGTGTTGGAAAAGAGTCCGTGCACATATGTTCCCGTTGCCGATCCGTCAATCTCGCCGTCGAAGCCTCCGTCAATCCTGCCGTCTCTTTCCCTTATTCGGATGAATCTGTTACTGTTCCGGGTTTCAGTTACACCGAAGTGCAGTTCGTATCCCTTCACCGTTTCTGCCCGCATGCCGGTTGGGTTGAGGATCTCCCCCTCGACATTTGAAGTGATTTTTACGGACGACATTTTGGTTTTTGCGTTGAAAATTCCTACACCACAGGTTCTGTCGCGCTTCGATTCGATATGCCCGGTGTCAATTATCTCTCCGGACAGCATCTGGTATCCGCCGCATATTGCAAACAGAGGGCGTGCATCTTCATGCCAGTCCCAAAGCATGGAATCAAACCCTTCCCTTTTGATGAACTGAAGATCCTCAGAGCTGTTTTTACTCCCACCCACTATGATCAAATCTGAACTTCTGCAGTCCTCCACGTCGTTTGCGAACCTGAATGATATGCCTTTTTCGAACATCAGAGGCGCAAAGTCGCTGTAATTGCTCAGAAACGGCGTCCTTATTGCACTGATCCTGATATCTCCTCTTCCTGTGCCCTTATCCTTCAGTGAAAGAGAATCCTCCTCAGGCAGTGACAGCTCTTCCATGAACGGGACTGAACCGAGGTAATTCATTCCAGTTCTGCTTTCTATCTTTACTGTGCCCTTTCTGAGTATCCGGCCGTTTCCTCTCATCCGGTTGAAAAGGAAGCCGAATGTCCTCCTGCGGCTGTCCTCATCGAGCAGTTCCCACGTGCCGAGAACTGAGGCAAATGCTCCGCCCCTGTCGATATCCGAAACAAGCATGACAGAGGCATCCGCGATTCCTGCAGCATAAGCATTGGCCAGGTCTCTGTCAGCAAGATTAATTTCAGCAGGAGAACCGGAGCCTTCCATCACAACAATGTCGTACGTCGAAAGCCTGTCTATGGAATTCCTGATGGCTTCCTTTGCCTTCTCCTGTTTCCAGCAGAAACTCCCGGCCCTTTCTATTCTGCCGGCATACCTCCCTGAGATAATTACCTGGCATCCTCCGTAATCGGGCTTGAGCAGGACCGGATTCATTTCCGAAACCGGTTCGGTTTTCGCAGCAATTGCCTGAACTCTCTGTGCCGAGGCAATCTCGCCACCATCCGATGCAACGCATGAATTCAGACTTATGTTAAGCGCTTTGAATGGAGCAACGCTGTATCCCATGTCTGCAAAAATCCTGCAGAGGGCTGTACAAACTGTCGTTTTTCCAGCGCCCGAAGATGTTCCCTGAACCATTAGCGCTTTCATATGGATTGTCCCTCTCCATGACGACTGTCTTGATGATGTGCCGGACAGATCGGACGGTGAATGCAGTTCCACTTATTCATTTTTAGTCCCGGCTCGCCTTTACAGCGGAGGAAGGCAGTAATTCTGCACCAGCATATTTTGTATCTGCGCTATCTCCGTATACGCTTTCCAGGACATTGCCACAGCCATCGCAAACGGTGGATGTTCAGATCGCCGCAGGCAGGTTCTACAGCACCGGGAACGCAATTTTCATCATGGATCTGTAATCATCTGCCTGAGAGATCATTCTTCACGATCTCCGCCTTCAGCAGCTGTATCGCAAATGCCGGATCAACGCCCTTGGGGCATGCCACAGAACAGGCGCCTGCAAATTCGCAGTCCCAGACATCCTTGAGTTTATCTACCATTTCCAGCCTCTTGCTGCCAAGTTCATCCCTGGAATCTGCAAAATATCTCTGCACCTGCGCGAGTGCCTGCGGCCCTATGAATCCGGGATTGGTGTTGACCACCGGGCACGCATCCACGCAAAGGCCGCACATTATGCAGTATGAGAATGGGAGATATCTGCTGAGTTCATCCTTGGACTGCGGGTATTCCTTTTCCGCGGTGTACTTTTCATGCTCGTCCTTCCTGACGATGCTGGGTTTTATGCTTATGTGCCTGGCAAAAAAATCGTCAAAATCAGTAACAAGATCCTTCAGGAGAGGATGGCCGAGCATCGGTGAGACTTCAAGCTTTCCCTCACCGGCAATCTGCATTACATTGGTTTCGCATGCAAGCACCGGTTTTCCGTTAACCACCATTGCACACGAGCCGCAGATCCCCATTCTGCAGCTATATCTCATGGAAAGCGTGTTGTCCTGTTTCTCCTTTATGTCTAGAAGTGCGTCAAGAACGGTCGAAAAACGGTGCACCCTGGTACTGAATGTTACTCTGTCAAGTGCCCTGGTCTCCGGATTAAAACGCCTGACATCAAATTCGACGAGTCTGGTTCCTTCAGGCGCAGCACTATCCCGGAAAGCGCTCCGGACGGATGTGCCATCTTTCAGATCTATGAAATTCGGAGGTCTCTCCCTCTCTATGAAAACGTCCCTGAAACTCATTACTCCGAATATTATCAGACCCAGCATAATCAGGGAGAGAACTATCCTGGCCGCTATTCCTGTATGAAATAAATTAAGGATCATGTAGATGTAGAGAAGGAGAGGCACACCAAGCATCGGGGCGTAAACGGTCACCATGGAAACCCAGGATCTTCTCATTTTGCCGCCTCCATCAGAGCATCTCCGCAGCAAATATTACAAAACCCAGCAGCCAAAGCACAACCACTGCGTAAGGCAGTTTTGCAAGCCATTTTCTCCCCTCCTCCTTCTTCATCATCGAGCTGACGAACGACTCATTGAGGTGGCCGAAGGCCCTGCCGCCGCTCCCGACAAGCGCAAAGGCCTTCACCGACTCGTATACCTGCGAGGTCATCAGAAGCCATACAATGACGAGCAGCGCCTTCCACACGGATGTCAGAGAGTCTATCGCAAGGCTCAGAATGAAAAAGATAAATGTAATGATCGAAAAGATAATGAATGCCCTGTAGGAAAGAAGATGGTAGAAGGCTTCCCTGTCAAAGGCCGTGAGCCTTGTCAGGCTGACCATTTTCCCCCGCGGATCATACACCCTTTTTTCGTCAGCCATATCAGTACACCCTCTTTTCAGGTTTCCATTTTGTGAGCGTCACGGGTAGATACGCAATCCTCACACCGTCCCTGGTCCTGAATGCGATAGTATGTTTGAGCCAGTTTTTATCGTCCCTCTCCGGGTATTCTTCCATTGCGTGAGCTCCCCTGCTTTCCTTTCTGCGAACCGCCCCCTCAATTATTACTTCCGCGAGATCGATCAGATTCTCAATCTGGAGGGCATCTCTCAGATTTGCATTAAACGTCCTTCCCTTGTCTGAAACATAAATGTCCGCATACTGTTTCCTCAACTCCTTCACTATTGCAAGCGCCTTCTGAAGATCCGATGTTTTTCTGTAAACATAAACGAGTTCGTCCATTGTTGATTGAAGTCTTGTCTGGAGCTCGTATGGATTCACATTACCCTTCCTTTCGATCAGTCCGTTGATCCTCCTCTCTTCCTCCTCCGCCTCCACCATGAGTTTCTTCCTGTCGTAGCCGCCGCCCGCACTGTTAACATATTCAGGAATCGCATTTCCTGCCAATCTTCCCCAGACCGAGCACTGGCTCAGAGAATTGCTGCCCAACCTGTTGGATCCGTGCACGCTAACGCATCCGCACTCACCAACTGCCCATAGCCCGCCAGCCGTTTTGCCTGAAATCTCAGCCATGACTTCCCCGCGCGTGTTTGTGTGTATCCCTCCCATTGTGAAATGTGCAGCTGGTCTGATGGGAAGAGGTTCGCGATGCGGATCAATGTTGAGCATCTTTATTCCCAGTTCCCGAATCATAGGCAACCGCTCATCGAGAAGTTTGCTGTCAAGATGCGTGAGATCAAGATGAACGTATTTCAGGCCTGTCTCCTCATGGACAAAGCCTCTTCCTTCTCTTATCTCGGTGACTATCGCGCGCGAGACAATATCTCTTGGGGCCAGTTCCATCTTGCTTTTAGCGTACTTTTCCATGAATCGCTCGTTCCTGTTATTCCTCAGGTAGCCTCCTTCCCCCCTCGCGGCCTCAGTAATGAGGATTCCGCTGGGTACCAGCGCTGTCGGATGGAACTGCACAAATTCAATATCCTTGAGAGGGAGTCCCGCCCTGTAAGCAATAGCAATGCCGTCACCAGTGCTTGAATGCGCCGTAGTAGTAAATTGATATGTTCTTGAGAATCCTCCGGTTGCAATCACACAGGCTTTTGCGGTGAAGAGCTTGTAATTAGTCGTTGCAAGGTCAATTGCGAAAAGCCCCGCAAATCTGCCTCCATCCATGAACATCTTTGTGGCAAAATGTTCATGGTAGACATGCACATTCTCAAACCCTGTAATCTCATCATACAGCGCTCTCATCATGAAGAAACCTGTCTTGTCTGCTGCAAATGCTGTTCTGGGAATACTCATTCCGCCGAACGGCCTCTGCTGTATGTGTCCTGCATCATCCCTGTTCCAGGCGACTCCAATGTGATCATAGAATCTGATTTCCCCCGGTGCGCTTTCAACCAGCAGTTCCACCGCATCCTGATCTGCGAGATAGTCCGAACCCTTCACCGTGTCGTAAGCATGCAACTCCTTGGAATCGCTGTTCAGATCAGGATACAGAACGCCCGAAATGCCGCCCTCTGCTGAAACCGAATGGCTGCGCATGGCGTGCAATTTGGTAATGATGGCTATTCTGAGTTTCCTGCCACTTTTAAGGCTCGCGTGAATTGCACTCGTCAGTCCTCCAAGGCCGGAACCCAGTATTATGACATCATAATCAAGAATTTCCATGACCATCGGCAGGGTTTATGATATTTGACTACAATTTAAATCTATTTATTACATAACAATATATTATTTTATATTAATTTATTAATTGCCGCCGCGTGCGCTTTATCTCATTCCGGCCGGGACAGCCCTGTCTGCTGAACATTTTCAGAAAGATTAATATTCTTAATTTCATACAATGTACACAGGGTCTCAATTGGGAACCGAAATAAGGAAGAAATGTGTAAACTGCGGCGAGCTTAAATACGACGAGCACCCCAAGGGGAAGTTTTTCCACACATCCAATCTGTACATTCTCGGATGGTGGTGCGACGACTGCCTGAAGAAGACATCAAAAGAAGATATCCAGAAATGGGTTGAGGAAAGAACCAGGGAAGCGGAAGGCAAGTATGATAAAATTTTTCAGCATT
This sequence comes from Candidatus Sysuiplasma jiujiangense, assembly GCA_019721075.1. Lineage (NCBI taxonomy): Archaea > Methanobacteriati > Thermoplasmatota > Thermoplasmata > Candidatus Sysuiplasmatales > Candidatus Sysuiplasmataceae > Candidatus Sysuiplasma > Candidatus Sysuiplasma jiujiangense. The sequence continues at coordinate 165 of JAHEAD010000008.1, read as the reverse complement.
ACAGGGAGCACAGAGTTCCGGGACAGGACGACTGAACCCGATTCAGCTGTGTGCCGGGGGCGGCTGAAAGGGTAATTAGCAGCAGGAAACTTCAATACCATATGTGCTTATGTAGGGTCAAATGAAGTTGGCGGATTGGGCGCGGGAACAAGGCATAGATTACAA
>JAHEAD010000007.1 GCA_019721075.1 Candidatus Sysuiplasma jiujiangense | reverse complement strand
CGGAGAGTTTAAACGCCTGTTTGAGGCGGGAGGTTACAGAGCCGTGTGCTCAGTGCCCGCCTGTGATTCAGGAAATGAACACCACATCCAACGGAATAAGTGGGTAAGTTTCGTGGAACGGTGATCTGAGCTTTGGGAAAGCGCTGGATGAGGGAGAGGAAAAGGGATACATACTACCTTAAGGCCAAGAAAGAAAACTACCGAAGCAGAGCCGCGTATAAGCTGCTGCAGCTTCAGGCTAAATTCAGCATAATGTTCGAAGGCATGCGGTGCCTTGACCTCGGAGCCGCGCCGGGGGGATGGCTCCAGGTTGAGCTGGAAATAGCTGGAGAAAAGGGAAGAGTAATAGGTGTCGATATATCGTCAATAAAAAAACTTGAGGGCGCAATTATTCTACGCGGAGACATAACAGACAAGGAGACGCGTGCAAGGATAATAGATTCTCTAGGCGGAGATGCCGATGTTGTTCTTTCCGACATGGCGCCGAATATCAGCGGGAACTATGATCTCGATCACGAGAAGTCGGTGGAGCTTGTAAATGCGGCACTGGAAGTGGCTGAGGATGCGCTTGTTGCCGGCGGAACATTTGCCGCAAAGATGTTTGAAGGAAGAAGATCCCGGGAAGTAATCGAGAGAATCTCAGAGAGATTTGAGAATGTAAGGACTTCAAAACCTGCAGCAAGCAGGAAACAGAGTTCCGAGACTTACATCGTGGCCCGCGGATTCAGGAGCCAAGCCCGAAATTGAAAGACCGGATTGAGAATTGCATGACTGCTGTTGTTGATTCCTGGAAACGTGACGTATCACATGTATCACATGTGTGCTTGCATATCTCTTAGAACGCATCGCGAGATAGATGTGAAGAGGCTGCAGGAGAGGAACAACCGGGACAGCCCCTTTCCACCGTTACAGCGGAGAGCATATTCAGTGTATATGCGAGAACATCATTCTCAGCGAGAATGCTTAGAAGCGCGATTCGACGCGCACATGGTTAACCGCAACAGAACTCACAGGACGGCATTCCTCACTTGCTGAAGCTCATGACACAGAAAAGGAGGTATTCACTGCAGAGAGTCCAGTTCCGTTCAGAAGAGCAGGTGCTCCTTCTCAGTTACTACTACATTTCGAAAGTGAAATTCCCGAACGATCATGCTAAAAATCCTGTCGAACTCGGGTTTTAGGCAAGGGTGTCTGATACGCCATTCCACCGAACCAGCACATAGATTAAAATGCCGGGTTGCGCGTAGACCGGAGTAATTGATGCCTAATAACCGGGGTATCAGCACTATCAATTTAAAACAACAAAGGTTAACCAAGATGTACAATGATACGGTCACGAAATTAATGGAGCGCATCGAGAAGGATGGGGTTCGCATAGTCAAGATAGACTGGATGGGTTTTGACCTCGTTCTAAGAAGCATGGGCACTTCCGTGAAGTTTCTCGACAAAGCAATAATGGAGGGAATAGGGGTTACAAAGGCGCAGCAGTCATTCAACGTGCTTGACAGACTCGCTCCGGATGGCTTGTATGGCGCCCAGTCTTCCGAATTCAAGCTTATCCCGGATTTGAGTACTTATTCCGCGCTTCCGCATGTCCCAGGCATGGGAAGAATGCAGGCAGAGCTGTGCGAACCCGCCGATCTTTCACCATCAGAGACCGATCCGAGATTCTTTCTGCGCAGAATGATCTCAAGGCTGGAGAAAATGGGATTGAAACCGTTCTGTTCCTTCGAGCCGGAATTCTATCTCTACGGACTGGACAGGACGCCAATCATCAAAGGTAGTCTCATGTCAAGCCATAGCTTGGATACGTTGAACGGTTTTTTGCTTGATGTGGGCAACGCACTCGGGAACATGGGCATTGAGGTGGAACATTTCAAGAAGGAGTACGGCAGCTCGCAGGTCGAAATTACGACAAAGCATACCAATGCGCTCCGCGCCTCCGATAACATGATTGCATTGAAAAGCGTAATCAAGTCCATGGGCTCATCGAGATCCATGATTGCATCTTTCATGCCGAAGGTGGACACCTTATCTGCGGGAAGCGGCATGCACATGCACATCTCCCTTTCCTTTGCAGAAACATCCGGCAGTGCATTTCATGATGAAAGTGACAGAAGAGGTCTCGGATTGAGCGAAACCGCCTATAATTTCACAGGCGGACTGATGGAGCACATGAATGCACTGTGTGCATTCGTGAATCCGCTTACCAACTCATACAAACGGCTTGTTCCTGGAAGCTGGGCACCTGCACACATCTCCTATGGATACGATCACAGGGGAGCTGCGATAAGGATTCCGTCGATACCGTCGGGTTCAATATCTGCAAAGAGGATAGAATTCAGGTTGCCTGACTGCTCTGCCAACCCATACATCGCCCTTGGCGCGGTCCTCGCGGCCGGGATTCATGGCATAGAAGAAAAACTGGATCCCGGAGAGCCGATGACCTTCGATCCTTCATCAATCGATGCGGCCGAACTTCAGAAACGGGGGGTGAAGACGCTGCCGACATCACTAATTGAAAGCATACATTTCGCAGAGGCAGACAATGTTCTGCGAAATGCCATGGGTAACACCTTCTTTGAAGAATACCTGAAGGTCAGGAAATCCGAATGGGATACTTATCGCAGAAACGTGGATGAATGGGAGGTTGAAAAATTTCTTGAACTCATCTGAAGCGGACGATACAGAATCACTGAAGTTGGAATTCAGGCCGGTGAAAACACTCGATCGACTTCACCGCATCTTCAACGAACTCCGTGATCAGAAGAGTGAGACCTGCGGCCCGTATTCGCTACTGAAAATCCTGAGATCACTGGGACTCGGTGACAGCAAGATTACAGAGGACAGCCTCGCACTGGTGTCCGGAACAGTGATTTCAGAGGAAGAACACAATATAAGCGTCAGGTTCAGCGGAAAGGATGAAAACAGAATGGATGAACAGATACGCCAGAAATACTACAGTGTTCCGTTAAGCGTTTCTGGACAGGCAGACGAGCTGGGCACAAGCGTGGAAGGACTCGTGGCCGCAACTGAAGCCACACTGGGCAGAAGGTTTGCCGTTATTCCGATACCCTCCAGAACCGGACAGAAGACACAGTTTTCGAGACACAACTTCGCACTCCTTACTGATATGCTGTGGAAGCATTTTCCTGCAGACAGCATGCATGTCATATTCAATCTGCAGATGAATATGCTTTGTTCAAACCGCAACATGGGTTCAATAATTGATATCATGGATTTTCTGAAAAGCGGGAAATGCAGGAGCAGGGATGAATGGAATGTCGGCCATTTCCTCATCGCCGGTGGCATTATTCGAAGCACTACTGCCTCCCAAAGCAGAAGATTCTATCTTCTCCAGGATACATATAAATCGAGGGGGATGGGAGGGTACCTCATTCAGCCTGAAGAGCGCCTGAGGAATGCTCTCATTAGAAATGACGGAAAAGGTGGCGGGATTCTATTGCTGGTGCCAGAACGTCTCAGGAAAAGGATTCTTGGAGAAATCGAGGGATTCCTCGCGACGGGACTGTGGAATAATGGTACGCCGTACGTCCCGCCGCATTTCTGAGGGACACACTTCCGGTGCGGGCGCAGCATCAGTGTTTGAATACAGGATGTCGCGGCCGCAGATATAGTGTGCATCGCTTCCCGTGACGGAGCTGTGATACTGTAGAATATATTCCGGCGCACACGTGGATGGGGGTGATGGGTGATCGGGAAGAAGTCAACAAATGATATATATGACAAGGTTTATCATGGGCGCATTCCACTTGCGTAACAACTGGGGGGCAATAATATCGCAGCAGAAGATATCAGGGCTGGCAAATACAAAAAAGAAGTGGGTCTCTTCGGCGTGGTCTTTCTCGCAACAAGCGCAATTCTGGGTTCCGCAATACTGTTCATTCCGGTGACGGTTCTGGCGGATGCAGGGCCAGCAGGTACAGTTGCATGGATCATCGGCGGACTGATGATGCTTGTGATCGGTCTCATTTACGCCGAACTTGGGACACTCATGCCAAGGACAGGGGGCGTTGCATCCTATCCACACATCTCCAACGGTTCTCTGGCGGGAATACTCAACGGGTGGGGAGCCTTTCTGGGCTACATACTTGCACCGGTTTCGGAAACGGTCGCAATAGTCGAATATTTGAGTTATTTTTACCGCCCGCTCTTTAATTTCAAGATAGGCACAATGACCTTTGAAGGTGAGCTTCTGACACTGTTCATAGTTTTTCTTTTCTTCATAGGAAACTATTTCGGCATAGCATACCTGAATCAGTCAAATTCGTTCCTGACATGGCTCAAGCTGTTCTCACTCGCGTTCATAGGTGTCTTTTTCCTGGCGTTTTACTTTCATCCTTCGAATTTCACGATTTTCCCGGGAGGATTCAACCCCTACCACTCCGCGGGCATACTGCTAGCGGTGGCAACCACGGTCTATGCTTATGCGGGATTTAGGCAGCCGATCGATTATGCAGAGGAACTGAAGAACCATAAACGGGACATTCCTATAGCAATCGCACTCTCGATTTTCATCTCGTTTCTCATTTATGAATCGCTGTCCGTTGCTTTCGTCGGCTCTATCAACTGGCATTATTTCGGCCTGCACCCAGGTAACTGGCAGGGTCTGAGTACTCTGACCTTTCCATTGCCTGCGCTCGGATTCGAGGCGGGGCTGGTGCTCATGGCTTATTTCATATTCATAACGTCTATCCACTCATCCGCCTCTTCGTCGCTGATATACAGCGGCGGCGCAGCTAGGGTGATGGCCGCACTCGCGGAGAACAGATATCTTCCACCGATTTTTGGCAAGCTGAGCAGACGGGGAATACCTTACGTTGCAGTGATTGTTGTCCTCATTGTCAGCGCGATATACACTTTCATGATACCCGTGTTTATCAGCATAGCTCTTGTTTTCGTTGACGCATCGCTGGTATCCTACGGTCCGGCAGGAGTCTCCCTCATGGTTTTCAGAAAACATATCAGGGCCAGCAGTGAGCCTTACAGGCTCCCGCTTGCCAGCGTCCTGTGTCCTGTCGGTTTCGTAATCGGCGGCCTGCTGATATACTGGACAGGCTGGAACATAGTGCAAATAGCCATTCCGTCGGTAATGGTGGGTCTGTTGCTCTTCTTCTATCACGCTAGGATGGTGAAGATAGACAGCTCTGAACTGAAAGGAGGTTTGTGGCTGTTCGTCTATTTCATAGCAGTCATGGTTATTTCGGCAACGGGAAGTTCGGATTTTCACGGAAACAACATGATACCATTTCCTTACGACCTTGTCGTATTCACCGTCGTCTCCATCGCATTCTATACATGGGCGGTAATCAGCGGGAACAGGTACATGGACGCGCGTCCTTATTCAGGTTATGAACCAGACAGGATCATGTAAAATTTGCGGAAGACGGTGTACCCGAGATGAAGTTGCCCGCCGCATGCAAACCACTTCATGCCACCGGATGATACAATGGCAGATACGCGGTCCGCCTCGTGACAGCAAATGTCATTCATCCACGCAACAACGGCATGTGGATGTACGTCAAAGTGGAAACAGCCGGCACCGCGCAGCAATGCCTGATGTGCGGCAGAAGAGCCGATGTATTGCTCGCACTCAGAGACAGGGGTTATCAGCGTCCATGCGGACATATGAACGACATGATGTCAGCGCATTGAAAAACATCCTCCGCGGGGCACTGAAGACAGTAGGATGTGCATGCCGGAATTAACGCGCATGGAAATCGGGCCCTGTCTTCCAGGAGCGGAATGAGGATCCGGTCGTCGAATTGCAAACCGCCTGCGGCAGAGAGGTCGCTTCCTGATGCCACAAGGCATCCCGTGAATTCATTCGTTTGAGGATGCTGGTTTCTCTTTCATTTTCAGCTTTCAGCGTAGATCGAGCTGTGTCCTGCTCACCGTGGAAACTCCGAAAGCCAGAACCTGGCTATTTCCTCCCGGGTAGCAATCCATGTCCGATCGTTCCGCTTGACGTACTTGAGGAACTCCCTCAAAGCGACAAATCTGCCCGGCCTGCCCGTCACTCTCACATGAAATGCGGCAGTCATCATTTTCGATTGCCGGGCGGATTCCTCGTAAAGCACGTCAAACGTATCCCTGAGGTACTGACCGAATTCATGGCTAGTCGAAAAGCGGTGCATTGGACTGAGAAAGTGAAAATCGTTGGCGTCAGGCGTGTATGGCAATACCAGCATGCCTGTTTCGCGGCAATAGTACGGTATATCGTCGCTGTACGAGTCCGAATCATAGATGAAATTTTTGAAATGGGAGAGTATTTCAAGCGTATTGCTGCTCGGTTCCCTTGCATAGAAGCCGACGGGTTTTTTTCCGGTGATATTCTCTATCAAGGCTACGGATTGCCCGATTTCCCTGGTTTCCTGCTCGTAGCTCATTCCGTAAAGTTCGTTCCACCTCAGCCCGTGGTCGCATATTTCATGGCCGTCAGCCATTATCCTCCTTGCGGCTTCAGGGTTGACTTCCAGCGCGCGTGCTGCAGCAAAGAATGTGGCCTTCACCTCCTGGTCCCGCAGGAAGTTCAGTATTCTCCATATTCCCACCCTCTGACCGTACTCGTAAACACTCTCCATGCCCATGTCTCTCGTCTGAATATTTACGGGACCGAATTCACCTATCGTCTCGACGACGCCGTCTTCCTCCATTGAATGCTCTGCGCCTTCCTCAAAATTGAAAACAATCGAAAGAGCGAGAGACTTTCCCCCAGGCCACTTGAACTTGGGCGGCTTCTCCCCATAACCCCTGAAATCGCGTTTACAGACCATGAAGAGGGTTATGATAACACATATATTATTATCCGACTAAGCCGCTTTTCGCGCGAGATGACATACGCATGGTCAAGCCCCTCCTGCATCCTGTTGTTTGTTGAGTGACTGTATCTTCCGTCGGGAAGCCTTGCGTTGCAGAGAGGCCGCTTTGTTGCACATGTCTGCCGGCCCGAAAGGACGTTTTTCTTCTTGGCACGAATGTGGATATCACAGGCGATGGCATCATTTGACAGGCCGAGGCAGTTCGAAAATAGCCGTCGCAAAAAATTGGCCTCATTCCCCAAAGATGTGGAGCTATAACGGCAGGAAGCGAACTGTGCTGGCTGTTCCTCTCCTGCATGCAATTCCCTCACGTCAATCTCTACTATGCGTTCTGTGAGATATGCAAGCACACAGAACACTCATGAATCCTGAAACACGTCTGAGGCATTTTGTGTTTGAAGCCTATTTACTGAATGTCGAGAAGGTTGCCATAATCATTTTGAGAATAATCAGTTGATCTTTGCAAGCTCGTTCTTTATCTCCTCTATATCAGGGAGTTTTGACGCGTCCTCTGTGACCCACTTGTAGCGTATTCTGCCCTCTCTGTCTACAATGAATACAGATCTCTTGGAAACGCCTTTCATTCCAAGAAAATCATCGTAATAAACGTTGAAAAGCTTGGACACCTGATGATCATAGTCGCTCAAAAGATCGAAATTCAACGAGTTGGCCTTTCTAAATGCGTCATGCGTGAAGTGGCTGTCGCCACTTATGCCAACGACCTTGGCATTCAGCTTCTCAAACTCATTTAAATTGTCTCTCAGGCTGCACCACTCGTTTGTGCATACCGAACTGAAATCACCGGGATAGAATACAATGACCACTTTTCCACTCTTTGTAAGATCCTTCAGCAAAACCTTCTGATCCCTGCTTTTTGGCAGGGCAAAATCAGGCGCCTTTTCACCAACTTCAAGTTCAGTCATATTTTTACCTTCTCTTAAAATGACTGAATCACTAATTAGTCTTTAGCATTTTGCAGCAACCTTCTGACTTCATGTGGCGGTGCAATGCCCGAGTGCCACCTGCCATTAAAACAGGAGTTTTGGCAATTGCATTGAAATGGATAAGATGCGATCGGCATCTCATGCAGCCGAGGTATGCACTTTATTTCCGTCACCAGTTGTCATAATGCAAAAATTAAAAAGGATGACAGACTCACATGGGACAAGGGAATCCTGATGGCGTCCGAGAAAGAAATGCAGTTTGAAAGGCTGTGGGAAGGAGACACGCCTTCCGGCAAAAACGAGACCAAGGCTCTTCAGTTTCGTCAGAAGATGAGAATGGCGCTTCTCCAGAAACAGGCGCAGTACAGCAAGGAAAATGCCAAACTCTACTGGCTCGGAATACTGCATACGGAAAGGGAAAGGATATCCGCCGAACCTTCCGATTTCAGGCGTGAAGGAAACCGGGGGAGAGTGCGAAGATAATGTTCCCTGCCAAAGCAGATAATTGAAGTGATCATTTTTTATATGGAATCTCCGCTTGAAAATCAGTGATAAACTGACTGAAAGCGAAAGGACGAGAATGAAGTATCTGCTCAAATCGGTTCTGAACGTTGATATTCAGAAGATTGTTGACAAAACAATAAGGGATATGGAATATCAGACACTTTATTTCTGACCATATCCCGGCTGGATTAAAATGTTTAACGTAGCCTGACAAATACTGTTTTGTAGTTGTTTAAGGCGAACAATGCCAGGCCCCTGTGGCCGTTGTAATGTACTATTGCTGCGTATTTTCCGTTTGCAAGGTTGAAATAAGCAGCGCCATGGGCGTTTGTGGAGTTTGTTGCAACTGGCGTCAGTGTTATTGTTATTGTTCCGTTTGCGGCCGACTGCTCTGAAACTGCATAAACGGTCACGTTGGCGTCCGATACCGGAATCCGCTGGCCACCGCTGTATGTCCAGACAACAATCTCCAGGTATTCTCCATTGAAAACTGAGCCTGTGGACGTATTGCTGTTTGCCACCTGGCTCGATGCGTTCGCATATGTTGCGGCCACTAACCCGCCCGCAGCAAGAAGGGCGATGACGCCCAGGGCGAAATATTTCATTCTGCCGGTCTTCTTATTCAATTCTGTCATGTAGTCACGGAAGCAGAATTCATACGCTGCCTTATAAGGAGAAAGAACGAAAGATCTAGACGAATCATTAATAAGTCTGACAAATTGACAGTGTCTGTGTAATTTGGTAGTATGTCATATATTGAAGTCCTGGAAGTTGTTGTTACAGTTGTAACGTTGTTTGTTGCTGTCGTAATATCATACAGGGCGTACAGGGTTTATGCTGTGGCAAAGAACACAAATCTCCTCCTGCTCTGCATTGGATTCACACTGATGTCAGTTTATTTTGTCCTGCTGGCCGCAGAAGCTCTCGCATATCGCCGCTACTCGCCTGGAACCGGGGGCCGATTCGCCATCATTTATATCAGCAGTATCGTGGAAGTTACTGCGTATCTCCTCATAATGCTGGCGTATGTTATCAGGCCCAGAATGGATTATATTGCAGCGGCGATATCTGCCGCATTGCTGCTCTTCTTCACCTTTCAGCTTTTCATACTCATTCTGCTCCTTATAGTTGTTATAAGCGTCTGGAGGAGCTACCGTTCCAATCCAGGAGCGAGCACAGCCCTCGTTCTTTCCAGTTTTTCAATGCTCTTCCTGTTGCATCTGATAAACGGGTTGCTTCTGTTTTCGCCCCGCGTCCTCGGGACTGGGTATCTCTACTATTCCATATTCCAGCTTCTGTCATTTGTCCTCCTGTACACGGCAATTGGCATCGGCAGGACAAAAACTGAAGAACGGGGGAAGACGCAGGTTGCCTGATGGAGGCTACAGGACCAGGGCAAGAATTTTTGCCGATATTCTAAGGGCGGTTGCAGAGGAAAACGATGCGAAACCCACGCATATACTCTATAAGGCAAATATGTCATATGAAAGGTTGCTCAAATATCTCTCGCAGCTTGAAGAAAACGGGTTTGTGGAAAAGAAGGTGGACGCGGACAGGACAGCATACAACATAACAGACAAGGGCAGGCATTTCCTGCTTGAATTCAAGCGCGTGGAAGAATTTACAACGGCATTCGGTCTTAAATTATGAGGAAGGAAGATGATATCCAGGTACCGGCTGGCATTGAGCATAAAGTGCGGAACCGATGCTGAAAAGGTGAACAGGATAATCTTACCCGATAACGACAGTTACATAACATCCAGAGCCGTGGGGGAAACGATTGAAGCAGAAGCTGATGCTGACAATCTCAACAGCCTCCTCAGAACGGCCGATGATTTCATCGTTTGCGTGGATATTGCGATCAGGGCGCTGAAGAAGAATAGTGATCCCTGATATCCACAGCAACACCGTTTTTAAATGACAGCATTTCCCTCCGGTTCTGAATTGCCCGTCCGCAGGCTATTAGCCTGTCCTTTTCATCTGTAACTATGCATTCACCAAATGGCTTGATTTCCGGATCCGCATCTACCACGAATTTCGAAAACAGGCTTTTCCCTGCGGAGACGAACGGGACAGCGTCCATGGAACAGACTACACGCATCACTGGCTTATCCGTTGCTCCATTAATGCGTTCCGCGCCAAACATCTTCAGTGAAAAAAGGCCGTCTTCGGGACGGAAGAACAGGAGCTGCTTTCCTTCGGTCGAAACGGTTCTCAGTTTTCCAGTGTTCCTGGAAAAACCCAGCTGGATATTTCCTGAAAGAATAGCCGCTGAGATTTTATCGCCGAACTGGTATCTGCATACAGTTTCTGCGAGCTTGAGGTATGCGCTCTGCGGTACCTTATTGCCGTTCCTTTTCCAGACGCCGTCCACTGTTCTGAATTCGGAATAGTGTAACTGTCCCGGGTATCCTGAAACGTTGGCGTCAGCCGATGAGCACATGAAATCTGACTGGGCAAATGGATACGTCTCCGTTAAAGCGAAGGGAACAATACCGAAAGGGGAAACAACCACAGCATCTTCGTCGTCGTGGACAAGGCTGAAATCAAAGTGGGAAAAATACGGTTTTTTCCCATCAACTATAACCAGCTTTCTGTGATTCCCTGGGCGCAATTTACCAGCATGCTCGGTATAACGGCATATTGACGGCCTGTTCAGAGAGATATCATCAACGACGGCAAGACCGTGTTTGCGCGAGATCGGTTCCAGCTTCTCAAGGTAGTCCCTGTACTCGGAAATAACGGCAAAAGCCTCGAGGAGAGCCCTGTTTGATCTCGCCCTGCTTTCTGCAAGATCCCAGAGTGTTTCTTCATGAATTGCTTCCTTTATCCGCCTTATCTCTGAAAAGAGCACATGCAGATTGTGCTTTGCTATATTGACAGTTCTCTCTTCCGCGTCCATTGATTTCATTTCGCTTAAAGTAATGCATGAGCAAACAGGGCAGAGGCAGTGGCTGTGCCTGAGTTCGGATAGGCGACATGTTCCCTCCGGGAATATCATCCTGCCGTCCCTGGCATATTTAATGTAAGAGGCAGAGTCGAAAACGTCGCAGCCCAGCAGTACGGCCATTGGAAAAAGAAGCGGATGACCGCAACCAAAGAGATGGACAGGTGCGGCGGGATTCAGACCAAGTTTGGAAGAGAGGATGACTCTCGCAAGATCTGCGAATCTGCCCTCCTCCATAAGCGGGACTACGCCACCGATTGCAAAATATTCACCTCCTGCACCACTCAGATCTTCTGCAGCGTTTCGCCTCAAATCTGGAAAAAGGGAGCCCTGGACGGGACATGCGACAATAGCCTCTCCTGCTGTCAGTCTGATTGCATCCCTCACTCTCCTGTTTGTTACACTCACGGCATCTTCCGCCGCACTGCGTGAAAAATCCGGTTCGGAAAATATGTCAAGAACAGTCAGTACGTCGCTTCCAAACGACCTCTGTATTTCTACGACTGCCGAAGGATCAATTTCGAGTTTTCCGTAGACATGTGTCTGGAATGTTCCGCTGTCGGTCATTATGGGGCCATCAAAACCAAGCTGTTCATGTATGCCTCTTCTCTTCGTCTGTTCGCTTAGTTGCTCGTCCTGCCCGATTATAAAGGAGTTTGTTATGAGCATCTCAGCATGAAACTGATCGCGCAGTTCTGCAGCAGACAGTATCATCCGCCTCGGATTCACGACAGGCAGCAGAACAGGGGTCTCTATTGTTCCATGTGGAGTTTCAAACGAGCATATACGACCCGGCCCGTCTCTCTCGAGTAATTCAAATTTAATGGGCATGTCAGCAACCATTACCACCAGTTATTATAATTAAATTACATTCAAGATGGGATGTCTCTTGCCCCATTGCTTCAGCTCGCCATTGTTTCTGCGTTCGTTTTCTTCCTTCCTGGCTTTGCTGCAGTCATTGCATTCTCTGACAGGGATGGCAGATTGAGAAGCGACCTTGTTCAGCTGGTGGCCGCTTCGGCAGGAATAAGCATCGCAGTCTCCACTCTTCTTCTGTTCACACTGACAGCCGTTTATGAATATATGCACCATGGCCTTGACTTCACATTTTTCATAATTGCGGAAACGGCAATAACAGCACTCCTGCTCATTGCAGCAGTGCTTAACAATTTCAGAAGAACGAAAAAAAGTGAAAGGTGAAAAAATGCTCTCGAGGGATGATGTTGACTTTCATTACAAGCTTGTGGTCGCTGTAAGAACAGATTTGAAACTGAGCGCAGGAAAAACTGCAGTCCAGGTGGCGCATGCGGCTGTGAGCTGCGCTGTGCAGTGCCTCCAGAAGGAAAAAAAGAAATTTTCCTCATGGATGGATGAAGGGCAGAGGAAGATTGTGGTCAGGGTCAAAAATCTCGAGGAACTCCATGCACTGAGAGAGGATGCCAGGAGAAACGGGCTGATAACCAGCCTTATTGCGGATGCCGGTCTTACAGAAATACCAGCCGGAACTGTTACGTGCGTGGGCATCGGTCCTGCAGAGAATCAGGAAATAGACACTGTGACCGGGAATCTCCCGCTGCTGTGATGCAGATGAAAAGACAGTCCAGAGTAGTTGCGTTTGATGACGGGAAATTCGGCTTCAGGGAGGGCGTGGTCCCGGTTGTGGGCATCATAGCCAGACTCCCCTCATATGTGGAAGGTGCTCTTGTAACGGAGTGCACTATAGACGGAATGGACTCCACCCAGAATATATGCAAGACAATACTCAGATCGAGATTTCTGGAACAGCTCAGAGCCGTGCTTCTCGATGGCATAGCCTGCGGCGGATTTAATGTATTCGACCTCGGGAAAATCAACAGCGTCACGGGTCTGCCTGTTTTGAGCGTAACACGCAAATTGCCGAATCTCGACGCAATGCGCGCTGCGCTTCAAAAGTATTTTGACGACTGGGAGGAGAGGTACAGGATTATAAGAGAGTACGAGAGCATTCCAGTCAAGTCAGGAAAGTTGAAAATACACGCAAGCTGGGTGGGCTTAGACAGGGAGGACGCGGTTTCTCTCCTGAAAGCGTCCATATTCAGAGGCAACTATCCCGAGGCTCTGAGACTTGCACATATTTTCGCCAGTGCGATTACTAGAGGAGAATCGCGGGGCAAGGCATGAATCAGGTTGGAGTAATTTTTTCCTTTACTCTTCTGTCAGTGTCAATCTGTGCCTTCTGTAGCATGTCGCTGTAATCAATGAACACGCTTTTCAGTTCCGTGAACTCCTCTATTGCGGATGTCCCTGCCTCCCTGCCACCGGTACCCGTATTCTTGACGCCTCCAAAAGGAAGATGAATTTCTGCTCCGATGGTCGGTGCATTGATGTATGTTATTCCGCACTCAAGCGCATTGATTGCCCTGAATGCCTTGTTTATATCTCTGGTGTAAATTGCAGATGACAGACCGTATTGCACTCCATTTGCAACTTCGATGGCTTCTTTGAAACTGCCGACCTTTATTACAGACAGTACCGGACCGAAAATTTCTTCGGTGCTGACGCGTGTGCCATGTTTTGTCTCAATCACAGTTGGTTGAATAAAATTGCCCTTTGAAAAAGTTCCATCGCTGATGGATTTGCCGCCTGTGGCAATTTTGCCCCCTTCCTTTTGTCCGATGTCTATGTATTCCATGATATTCTTCATGGCGTTTCTGTTTATCACGGGGCCCATATCGACGGTTTCATCGAGCGGATTCCCTAACTTCAATTTTTCGACACGGTCTATGAAACTGTCCATGAATTCGCTGTAAACGCCATCCTGAATAATCAGCCTGCTGGTGGCAGTGCATCGCTGGCCGGAGGTTCCGAACGCGCCGAATATAAGTCCTTCAATCCCGAGTTCCAGGTTCGCGTCATCCATTATTATCATCGGATTCTTCCCTCCCAGTTCAAGATGTACCTGTATCAGCCGCCTTGCTCCCTGTGTGTATACCTCTCTTCCTGTTTCTACCCCACCTGTGAAAGACAGAGCTCGTATCGAAGGATGATTTATCAGAGCGTTTCCAACTTCAGATCCTGTGCCGGTGACCATATTTATGACGCCCGGAGGAAAGCCGGCTTCATTCACCATCTCAATAAATCTTGCTGCGCAGAGAGGGGTGTCGCTCGCAGGCTTGAGTACAAGAGAGCACCCGGAAATCAATGCTGCACCCATCTTCCAGGAAGGTATGGAAACAGGAAAATTCCATGGAGTTATCATTGCGACGGGGCCCTTTGGAAGTCTCACGGTCATGTTGAATTTATCCGGAAGTTCTGATGGGGTTGTTTCTCCAAGAAGTCTTCTTCCCTCACCCGACATGTACTTGAAAAAATCAATAGCCTCCTGCACCTCTCCTCTTCCCTCAGCAAGGACTTTTCCCATTTCGGTTGAAACAAGTCTGGCAAGTTCCTCCTTTTTCTTCTCAAGGTTCCAAGCTGCCTTAAGAAGTATCTCTCCCCTGACAGGAGCAGGGACATCCCTCCATACTTTGAATCCCTTCTCAGCGGATTTTACAGCCGTCTCAATATCTGCCTTGTTTCCTCTCGGAAACCTGGCAAGTACTTCACCTGTAGCAGGATTCAGCGTTTCAAATGATTTGTCGCTCGAACTGCCGGCCCATTCGCCGTTAACAAAGATGCCGTATTCCTTTACCACGAAATCACCACCGGATTATTACAGCAGGGATAGATTAAGGATTTCCAGTATCTGTCATATGAAGGCAGAATTTGTTCGATATCAGCATTAATTCTGCGACGTTTCCGTTTCTTCATGAATATTTGCCGGCAGGTCAGTATGTTTCTGATTTCATGAGAATATGCAGCAATTATCTCTCACATTCCTTTGTAGAAAATTACTTGGCGCAATTGTTTGTCATCCCAAGCAGGGAAAATTGCAGAGGCGACCAGACAATCGTTACAGAGACATGCTGTGTACTCTTAATCGTGTCTAGCAACCGTAAATAGGACAGTGCCCTGCGCGACATCGGACGGCAATGTTATTTATTCCGATCATGTTAATCAAAAGGAACAGCGGGAGTAGCTAAGCATGGCCAACAGCGCAGGACTTAAGAAAAAACCTGGGATATTCTGTCCCGCAGGGGTCCGTGGGTTCAAATCCCTCCTCCCGCATTCAATTCGCTGAGATGCTGAAATGCGAAACTGCATAAATCAAATATGGGTAATCGCAGGTTTCATCTCGCGCGGCTGCTTTCGAACACGAATTCGCCTAATTCGCTTCTATCAGTGCCAGTATGATATCCTTTTCCGGCATTTCATTTATTGCCCTCATCAAATTTCTACTGTCAATGACTTTCTCCGCCTCTGGCAGTTCAAATTGAGCCTCAAGTCTCGTGTTTATAACCTCCCCCGCTACGTTTTTGTCCATAGCGAGAATTACTTCCAGGCTCAATTTGCACATTTCGATGTACTCTCTGTCGTCTGTAACCTTCGCGATGCCGGAAATTAGCTCCTCGAACATAACGATTCTCCGTTTTCTGTCGGATATTAGTAGCTCCCTGAAAAAATCTTCCATGAATCTTTTCTTTTCTCCCCTCGCGCTATGCACCAATTTCCTGTAGTCCGTGTTCATGCAAATACCGGCGTTGTATCAATTAAGCAGTTATTGCAGATAAACGTCTAGCTTCAATAAATTCTGATCCAGGCCTGGCCATAACGTCCTCTGACTGCAGATATTTCTCAGAAGAAATCTGACTGATATCCATGGCAGGCATCGGAATGCAACGCCGGTAATTTGTATTCCGCATTAGTGACAAACCGGGAATTTCCCGATTGAGTCCTTGGTATTTGCACAATCCGACGGCAGAAGTCTGCCATCGCTCCAGATAACAGCGATGGCTGAAATGCGGGCCGGCCTTTGATTGGAAAATGCTTACTGGACGGGCCGAAACAAAATGAATCACTTAATAGATTGTAATCGCATAAGTTCGATTCCAATTTTACGCGGCACGGAGTCACTTCTTTTGGCTCGCTTTCGATGCAATCATGTGAACGGAACGGGCTGTTAAGTAGACGATGGCAAGTAGTATTTCAGGCAAATACAGCCCTGGTTTCCTAGGACAGGCAGATTAAATATTCCTTTCTGTCTTCCATCCTACCAGAAAAGTGCGGTTTGAAATGCCTGCAACCTCGGCAAAATACCGTAGTTCCCCTGCCCTCCGATGGGCCAGCGTATGATCCTGAATGTGCAGTGGGATGAGACTGCGGTTTACTATCCATGCAAACGGTGTTATGCCTGCTCTAATCATGTCTGATTGAAGCTGCGCTGCCTCATGGACGGGTGTTGGTTCCGGAAGAGTAACGATGACTATTTTTGTAAGTTTCCGGTCTCTCAGCCGCGGGAGTAGTCTTTTGATGTTTTCCGGTGAATTTCCAGTCGAGCGTAGAACTTCCCTGTGATATGATTCTGCTGCATCCAGAAGGAGCAGCGTATGGCCCGTTGGTGCCGTATCGATTACCACGAATCCGTTTTCGCCTTCGGCCACGACCTCAGAGAAAGCACGGAATACAGCAATTTCCTGAGTACATGGCGATCTGAGATCTTCCTCAAGCAGTTTCATTCCCTCGTCGTCCAGCCCGGGGGCAGAAATTCTGAGTACATCCTGCACATATGCGGCCGTTTCCAGTTCAGCGTCTATTTTGCTGACCCGGAGATTAGGAGGCAGCGGATCCATATAGAATTTGCCTGCAGGATCGGTAGTTGTCAGATGAACTGAATATCCACGATTGGAAAGTGCTACAGCAATCATCGAGGCGACAGTAGTTTTTCCCACTCCTCCCTTGCCCATAGTCATTATTATTCCATAACCCTCGACTGCCAGTGCATCAATCATGTTCTCGAAAGAAGGCATGTACTGCATGTCGATCCCGTACTGACCGTTTGATGCCTCCGCCTTGGCTTTGCCACTCATAAATGCCCTGAGTTCCCCTACACCTATGGGGTTGAATGGCTGGAGAGCGAAATCGAATCTTTCAAGATGCTTCAGACCCTCCGGCATTTTCTCAATTGCATCCTGTTGCTGTTCACAGATCTCGATGGCAGTCGGATCACCACTTTCATCAGTTTCAAAAACGCCATTCAGCACAAGATACTGATTGGAGATGCCCTGGGCACTGAGCTCTAAGCTGGTGCGCTCCGCCTCAAACAACGCTGACTTGTCAGGACGAGACACCAGAACCATGGTTGTCATTGCGCTGTCAGTGAGCCTGTTTCTTGCCCTGCCGTAAAGTATCTTCTGTTCGCGCAGTCCGGCTAGAGGACCGAGGCATGTTGTTATGGATGAACTCGAACTGAGAAAATCTGACCAGGCTGCCGGGAGTGACAACAGTCTCATTGTGTGACCTGTTGGTGCCGTATCGAATATGATGTGATCAAATTTATCGGTTGCCTGCGGATCGCCAAGAAATTTTGAAAACTCATCAAACGTCGCAACTTCCATCGTGCATGCGCCGGAGAGCTGTTCCTCGATACTCATCACAGCATCTTTTGGCAGAAGTGAACGGTAAGGTCCCACGATACGTTCCCTGTAATTGACCGCGGCAGTTTCGGGATTTATATTGAGAGCAAATAATGTAGAAATGCCTGGTATCTGTGACGGGGAGGATGTAAGCGGTATGCCGAATATTTCATCTAGGTTGGAGGCAGGATCGGTGCTGATGAGGAGAACTCTTTTCCCTTCATCAGCAAGAGATACTGCGACTGCAGAGGCAACAGTAGTTTTTCCTACTCCCCCCTTGCCAGTAAAGAATACAAACCGCCTGACGGCGCCTGACAATTTCAACGCATTTCACTCCAAATCAAGGATTCTTGCCAGTTCGTCTCGCCCGGGATAAGATCTTGAAGTTACAACCTTTCCGTTAAGCATGGTTATTGGAAGGCAGCCGTTTCCCTCCGCAGACAGCAGTCTGCTGACTTCAGAATTCTGAACAAACGCTCCGGGCTGCTGTGAGAGGTTGTATCTGACAACATCCACCCCCTTCCTTTTCAGCCACTCCAAGTTTTGGGCAAACTCAATAAGCACTGTGTCCACAGAAGGACCGCAGACACCGGTGGAACAACACATAGGAGGATCGTACACCTCAAAGACCCTTTCTGAGCTGGTCGCCTCACTTCCGGAATATTTCATATCAGGATAAAACACTCTCAATTCTTTCCTTGAATGTTCTGAATTACTCATTGTTATCCTGGGTCAAATTTATTTACATCTATTTGAATTTTATGCAAATCAATCCGAAATTTCCTATCTTTCCAACTGAATACTTCGATATTCCGGGATGGATACAAAAAATGGTGGAGGAATTAGACAGCTTGAATCATAGTACAAATAGATAAATTTAAATTTAACTGAAAGTATAGTGAAGGGCATGGAAACATGCATTCCACGGAAAATTACAATTGACCCAAATCAGGAATCACTATCCGGGCTGGTTTCGGTATTCAGTGCTCTGGCAGAACCTGCCAGGCTGCTGATAGTGCGAATACTTGCATTGTATGGAGAAACCTGCACCTGCGAGATTGCTTCCGCCCTGAAGCTGTCACAGCCAACTGTAACGCATCATCTTAAAACGCTTGAGGAAGCAGGCATAATATATAGAAGGCCGCAGGGAAAATGGACATATTTTGGCCTGACGGGGGAAAGGATAAGCGACGTGATACTTCTCACAGATTCGATTTACCGAAACAGGAAACAGCACGTTAATGGGAAAATCGATAACAGACTGTCCGAACCGACAGTGACAGTCAGAACTACAGCTGCCGGCTGAAGGAGTGTGATTTTTTGCCGGGAAAATTGCTTTTTGTTTGTGTTGAGAATGCGGGCAGAAGCATTATGGCTGAAGCTTTCGCGAAGGCGATTGGACTGCAAGCGGAGAGCGCAGGAACCGTCCCTGCATCAAGCCCAAATCCGGTGGTTGTGCAGGTTATGTCGGAAATAGGATTGGATGTTTCAGCAAGTAAACCAAAAATGCTGACACGGAGGATGATTGAAGATGCAGAAATGGTAATAACCATGGGGTGCTCCGTGGAACAGGCCTGTCCGAAACCGATGATTGCTGAAATGAATAAAAAACTTGTTGACTGGGCACTGGAAGATCCAAAGGGAAAATCGATTGATGAGGTTAGAAAAATTAGGGATGAAATCCAGAGGAGGGTTTCAACCATCAGTGTGTTTTAATCTCTGACTGCTGAATTCTTGACTGACATCCTCCCACGATTAGAATCGTTGGGGTTCCCGTTAAGTCCATCCTCCATGGATATCGCACCGCCGGGTTTATGGGCCGTGTCGAGTCAGCCCCGTTCCGGCCGGCAAGCGACATGAACCTCTCCCAACGCTGTCCTATGTTGAGAGTGCCGTTCATATCTGCATTTCCGCGTCACCCGAATGCATCACATTCAAAGGAGGATTATGTTCCTCAACTCCCCATATCATGACAGACATGGCACTGCTTTGATGTGTATGCCTCGCCGGCATAGACGACCGGCACATTCTTCCACATCGCCTTGTATTCCGTCATGGACATCAGGCTGTAGAACGGCATTGAGTTCACAATGCGGTTAAACCATCTTCTGAACCGCCTCCCTTTGCCTGTGTCACGGCGTCCTCCTGAAAAATAACCGATGACGGTTGTTGCCGATGATACCCTCGCCGATGCAACAGAATGAAAGCGTGTTCACAATATATTCATCTTCAGCAGTTCCTTTATGGCGATAGTTCGCAGCCTGTCGATGATGTTGGTACACATACTTCTGGCGGTCGCTCCATCGCAGGGTTGAAATCATGGGCTAACGCGGCCTCTTCTTGGCAACTTTTGTCCCGTTACATGTGGCGGGCACAGTCAGCTCTATCTGCCCTGCGTGGCATGGAACTGGCATGCCACGCCTTCATTAAGCCTGTAAATGTCATGCATCACATGAGACCATGAATACACCTGCATTCTCCCATGACAGAAGATAGCCTGACGGCTCAATGCTAAACATGGAGACCATAGAAACGTATATATTGAGCGACATTTTGCTATGATTTCACTGCGCACATTACGGTATATTCCTTCCGTTGGAAAGAAAACGCTGTTTGTAGCTGTCATGATAGAGGAGTAATAATAATG
This sequence comes from Candidatus Sysuiplasma jiujiangense, assembly GCA_019721075.1. Taxonomy (NCBI): domain Archaea; kingdom Methanobacteriati; phylum Thermoplasmatota; class Thermoplasmata; order Candidatus Sysuiplasmatales; family Candidatus Sysuiplasmataceae; genus Candidatus Sysuiplasma; species Candidatus Sysuiplasma jiujiangense. The sequence goes on along the minus strand of JAHEAD010000007.1, from coordinate 77,774 downwards.
GCCCGTGGCATGAACACTGCTAGGAAATTAAACAACAGCAGGAAAAAATTCAGATGGAGCGAAAGAGCCTACAAGAGGAGAATTCTCAGGCTCAAGGAGAAGTCGGATCCCCTTGAGGGGGCACCACAGGCCAGGGGCATCGTTCTGGAGAAGGTAGGCATTGAGGCGAAACAGCCCAATTCTGCGATACGAAAATGCGTCAAGGTGCAGTTAATCAAGAACGGAAGGCAGATAACCGCTTTTGCCGTTGGTGATGGCGCCATAAATTTTATTGATGAACACGATGAGGTGCTGGTCGAAGGCATTGGAGGCAGGATGGGAAGGTCATATGGTGATATCCCAGGCGTAAGATTCAAGGTCATCAAGGTGAACAACGTTTCTCTGAATGAGATGGTACGAGGCAGAAAAGAAAAACCGGTCAGGTGATGAATCATGCCCGACGATGATATTGATATTGAAAATGAATCTGAAGAAGAGCAAAAGGAAAAAAACGAAGAGCCCGAGCAGGTACTTCTCTACAATGCGCTTCTTTTCGGAAAGTACGATCTGTCAGAGGTCATCGTCTCCGATCCTGGCCTTTTGAGGTACATAAACCTGACTCCGATATATGTCCCGCATACATCGGGCAAGCATGCCAACAAAAATTTTGGTAAAACTAAAGTGAATATTGTCGAAAGACTTGCAAACCAGATGATGAGAACCGAAAACTACACAGGCAAGAAAAGCAAGTCGCTTAAGACCGTAGAGAAGGCTTTTGAAATTATAAGTTCAAAAACCGGTAAGAATCCTGTGCAGATCCTTGTAAACGCGATCGAGCATTCCGCTCCCAGAGAGGAAATAACCAGGCTTCAGTTTGGTGGCATATCTGTGCCAAAGGCAGTAGATGTGTCGTCCTCCAGGAGGCTGGATTTGGCACTGAGGTACATTTGTCTTGGAGCGGTCGGTGCTTCACATGGATCTACCAAATCAATAGAGCAGTGTCTGGCAGATGAAATAGTTCTCGCATCAAACGGCGACATGACAAGTTCGGCTGTTTCAAAGAGAGATGAGATTGAGAGAGTCGCAATGTCGGCTCGCTGACGCACACTTTAGAAGGGCGATTTAATTGGGCAGAAAGGAAGACAATATTGCAAGAGCTCAAGCCATAATGAAAGATCCGAGATACATAAGAAATATCGGAACGGCAGCACACATAGACCATGGCAAATGCATGAGCGGGAATTCCATGGTTTATTCCAACGGCTCATGGCTTCCGGCCGACGAACTCTACAGGAAGTACTCGCATGGGCAGCCTGTTTTCTCAGACAGGGACAATACCGTCTACACGGTCCGTGGGAAGGAGGTTACTGTTAGCCTTAACACACAGGAAATGAAGCTGGAGAAACGGCCGATCACCCATGTATGGAAGATCAGGAATGATGAAAAACTGCTGAAGATTAAGCCAAATAACGGAAGAGAAGTTACGGTGACTCCGGAACACAAATTTGTTGTTCTACGGGATGGTCAAACTGCAGAACTCCGATCGTGTGAACTAAAACCTGGTGACAGACTCATAGCCCCGGCATTCCTCGATATTGGTGATTTGGAATTAAGCGAGACGTCACTTCTTGCAGATGAGCAGATAAACTGCAAAGACCGGAAGGAACTCATCGGTAAGCTTTTTGCCGGGCTTGAAGAGGGCAACGAAACAGGTGTACTGCAAAAATTATTCGGTGGGAATGGAAATGGCGGAGTTTTTTACCGCCTGCAGAGTGATCTGGCATTAGATCTGATAGCCGGAATGATAAACAGAATGAATCCTGAAAAAATGGACAGCCGGAAAAGAACTTTTCTGCATGCTGTATCACTTGCCCTCCTGCGCTTCGGCATCAGGGTCGCACTGGATCCGGACAGCAGAAATTTTCTGAGCGATATAAGCAAAGTCGAAAGCTTTGTTTCCAACCCTGAAACTGCAGGAGAGGGGTCAGGCCTCAGTTCGCAAGGGTCGAATATTGCAATGATGGAGGATGGAATGCCCGTGGCAATGCTATACGCACTCCCGTCAGAGCTTGTGGCTGTTGAAATAGAGTCAATCGAATACAGTTTCGAGGAATTTGTCTATGATTTCACGGTGGAGGGAACACATAACCTGCTTGTGGAAGGGCTCATTGTTCATAACACAACGTTGAGCGACAATCTGATTGCTGGTGCAGGAATGATGAGCGAGGAGCTCGCAGGAAAACAGCTCCTGCTCGATTATGACGAACAGGAACAGGCAAGAGGAATAACGATCAATGCGGCAAACGCCTCAATGGTGCACGAGATCGAAGGAAAATACTACCTGATTAACCTCATTGACACTCCGGGGCATGTTGACTTTGGCGGCGATGTCACAAGAGCTATGCGCGCAATAGATGGAGTGATAATACTCGTAGACTCGGTAGAACAGGTGATGCCCCAGACTGAAACAGTGATCAGGCAGGCGCTGAAAGAAAGGGTAAGACCCATTCTATTCATAAATAAGGTAGACAGGCTCATAAACGAGCTCAAGGTGACGCCGGAGGATATGCAGAGGAGGTTCGTAAGCATCATAAACGATGTTAACAAGCGGATTTACGCTGCGGCGCCGGAAGGACTGAAGAAGATCTGGGGCGTGCGGGTGGAGGATGACACAGTTCTGTTCGGAAGTGCCTACAACAACTGGGCAATTTCTGCTACATACATGAAGAAGACCGGCATGACTTTTCCGCAGATTTACGAACACCTGCGCAACGGTGACCAGAAGACACTTGCGCAGAAGATACCCCTGCACAGGGTTGTGCTGGAATCTGTTGTTAAAAATCATCCAAATCCGATAGATGCACAGAAACTCAGGATTCCGGCCATCTGGAAAGGAGACCTGAATTCTGAGCTTGGGCAGGCACTGATCAAGTCTGACCCGGATGGACCGACGATATTCATGGCTACGAAGATAATAATTGATCAGCATGCGGGCGAAGTTGCAGTAGGAAGGCTATTCTCAGGTACGCTGAAACGGGGACAGGAACTTTACATTTCAGGAATGCCGCAGCCTAACAGGGTGCAGACGGTTGCGCTTTCCGTTGGTGCTGACAGGATACCAGTCGAAGAGATCAGGGCAGGAAATATTGCAGCAGTTACAGGGCTCAAAGACGCCATTTCAGGCTCGACAGTCAGCTCGGTTCAGGGAATTGAACCGTTTGAGAAAATGACACACTACAGTGAGCCGGTTGTGACCGTGGCGATAGAGGCCAAGCAGATGAAGGATCTTCCGAAATTGATCGATGTGCTGCGGAATATTGCAAAGGCCGACCCTTCAATATCTGTAGAAATCAACCAGGAAACAGGCGAACATCTGCTTTCCGGAATGGGTGAATTGCATCTGGAAGTTACGCAGTACAGAATAGTGAATGACTACAAATGCGAAATCAACGCGTCAAAACCAATTGTTGTCTACAGAGAAAGCATTGAGGGGAAAGGTGGCCCTTTTGAGGGCAAGTCCCCGAACAAGCACAACAGATTCTACATCGAAGTCGAGCCTCTTGAGGAAAGCGTAGTCCAGGCAATCGCCAGCGGCGAAATAAGAACAGAAGGTAAAATAAAGGATTCAAAAGCGCTTGCTAAAAAACTTCAGGAAATAGGCATGGAGAGGGATGAAGCCAGAGGAGTCCAGATGTTCATAGACACGAATGTATTCATAGACTATACCAAAGGAATACAGTATCTTTTTGAAACGATGGAATTATGCAAACAGTCTTTTGAAGAAGCAATGAGGCTGGGCCCGCTTGCGCAGGAGAGAGTTATGAAAGTCAAGGTCAAACTCGTGGATGCCAAACTGCATGAGGACAGCATACACAGGGGACCTGCACAGGTTATACCGGCAACGCGTTCTGCGATTTACGGTGCGATGGCTGTGGCTGGCAGGGCCCTCTACGAACCTGTGCAGAAGATTTACATCAATGTCCCGCCGGACGTCATGGGAGACGCGATCAGGGAAATACAGCAGAGGCGCGGAATAATCGCCGACATGAGGCAGGATGGGGAGAATACCGTAATTGAAGCGAAGGCGCCGGTCGCAGAAATGTTCGGATTTGCGAGCGCCATCAGGAGTGCAACACAGGGAAGGGCGCTGTGGTCAACTGAGAATGCCGGCTATGAAAAAGTGCCCAAGGAGATATCAGACAAGGTCGTTCCCGAAATAAGAAAGAGAAAGGGTCTGAGTCCGCAGCCTTATGATGCGAATTACTACGCGGAATGATTTCAGACTGCCAGATAGACAAAATAGGCCGCAAATGAAATCATAGCAACGGAGGAAAATGCAGATATAATCCTCCTGAGACCAGGATATTTTCTTGTTCCCGCATGAAGCAATACAGGAAAGGAAACTATCCATACTGCAATTGCCGCGAACAGACCTATCAGGAGTATAATGCCTCCAAGGTAAGCAAATGCCAGTCCTGCCGTTATCCACCAGAGTATCTGATATGGATTTGTAATTCCAAGAATCAGTGCACGGTAATACGTTCTCTTCCCCCCGGTCGCGCTGTCCGCAACATTCCTGCTCTTTAAGGAAGAATATGCTAGGAATATGAGCACCGCGGCTCCAACTGCATACAGAATTCGAATATATTCATGTATGTCAATAACAGATCTGGCGGAATACACAATGGCTCCGAGAATCATATCGGCAGTCATGGCACCGAGGCCCGTCAGGATGCCGGCGGCCCTTCCTCCTGACACTGTCTGGGAGGCAATGAACGCATTCATTGGCCCAGGTGGAATCGTAAGCGTAAATCCGAGTATCAGGCCAAAAACTAGATTCTCCGACCACATCAATTGCAAATCCGTCTTTGTAAAGGACACACACTTTATTGATTTAACCAATCAGACATTCAATCAATGATCTGCACAACGTTTCTGGGACGATGGCTGCAATGCTGACACCTCAACAAACACGGTCAAAGCGGAAAAAACCAGTGCTTCTGTTCATATTTTTTTGCACGAGTGTTAAATACGCGGAGCCGGAAAGCATTCCCGGGATATGGAACGGGATTATTCAGGTCAGGCTGTAACTGAAAGGCTGACAGACTCATGAAAACATTAAATACAAGACTGTGATTGATAAGCAAATCGCGTAAAAACCGCGTTACAAGAGAGTGTAATTTATGGCTAACAAACCCCATCTTAACATAGTCTTTATCGGTCACGTGGACCATGGTAAGTCAACGCTAGTCGGAAGGATGCTTTTCAATACAAAAAACGTTGATCAGTACCTAATAGAAAAATACAAGAAGGAAGCCGAAGAGAAGGGCAAGGCAACGTTCGAATTCGCATGGGTCATGGATAACCTGAAGGAGGAAAGGGAAAGAGGAGTGACAATCGATGTTTCCCACAGACGGTTTGATACACCGAAATACTATTTCACGATCATAGACGCCCCTGGTCACCGTGATTTTGTCAAGAATATGATCACCGGGACGAGCCAGGCTGACGCTGCTGTCCTGGTTGTGGATGCTGGGAAGGGTCCCGAGGCTCAGACAAAAGAGCATGTTTTTCTGGCAAGAACCCTTGGAGTTACACAGCTGATTGTCGCCGTGAACAAAATGGACTCTACACAGCCGCCCTATTCGCAGGAAGCTTTTGAAAAGACCAAGAAGGCTGTAACCGATCTTTTGAAGTCAGTCAGATACAAGGTAGATGAGATTCCATTCATACCTGTAAGTGCATATGTTGGTGACAACACAACTGAACCGTCCGGAAATCTTTCCTGGTGGAAGGGTGACACGCTTCTGTCCTCACTCGACAAGCTCAAGGAACCGCCAAAGGTTACTGACAAACCCTTGAGGCTTCCGGTTCAGGATGTTTATACGATTACAGGAATAGGAACGGTCCCAGTCGGCAGAGTTGAGACAGGAATATTGAAGAAGGACATGAGAATCATTTTCATGCCATCAAACAAGACCGGTGAGGTAAAGTCAATAGAAATGCACCATGAACAGATGGAAGCCGCCTACCCTGGCGACAACGTCGGCTTCAACGTGCGCGGAATAGCGAAGACAGACATTAAAAGAGGAGATGTTGCCGGTCCGATGGAGTCGGTGCCGACCGTTGCCAAGTCATTCGTCGGGCAGATTGCAATTCTGAATCATCCGAGCCTGATAACCGTGGGCTACACGCCTGTGTTCCACTGCCATACTTCTCAAGTCGCATGCACATTTACAGAACTTCAGAAGAAGATTGATCCTGCTACTGGCGGTGTTAAGGAGGAAAAACCTCAATTCCTGAAAACAGGAGACGTCGCATTCGTGAAGATTGAGCCTACAAAACCGATGGTTATTGAAAAGGCTTCGGACTTCCCCCAGCTGGGAAGATTTGCAATCAGAGATATGGGACAGACGGTTGCTGCCGGCGTCTGCACTGAAGTAGAGAAGAGAACTACGTGAGGCGTGTTGAATATGGCGCAGAGAGCTAGAATTTCCCTGAGCGGGACAGATCCCGCAAAAATAGACTCGGTCTGCACCCAGATTAAGCAGATTGCGACAAAGACTGGAGTGACCATGAAGGGGCCGGTGCCCCTCCCGACTAAGAGAATGGTTGTACCCGTAAGAAAGAGTCCGGACGGCGAAGGAAGTGCCACCTGGGATCGCTGGGAAATGCGAATCCATAAGAGAATGATCGATATGGATGCCGAGGATGACAGGGCGCTAAGACAGCTTATGAGGATTCAGGTACCCGACGGGGTCAATATAGAAATTGTTCTCAGAAGCTGAACAAAGAGCAAGAGAATTTGGATGCCAAGGTTGATTACTGCGCAGTGCGATGACCCTTCTCCGCCATACAGGTGATTTTATTTGAAGTCCGCAGTAAAGGTGGCCGCACCTTCAACAATCGCTAATTTTGGGCCGGGATTCGACACATTCGGCCTTGCACTCGAAGGACCCAGGGATATTATTGAACTGACAATGGATGTTTACGAGACGGAAATTGAAACTGTCCCCGATTATTCAATTCCTACAAAGAAGAATGCTGCCTTTGCGGCTGCAAGCGCCATCGCATGGAAAAACCGGGTAAACGCACCGTTCAAGATGAAGATAACCAAAGGCGTCAGACCGGGCAGCGGCATAGGCAGCAGCGCCGCATCGTCCGTCGGAGCGGCTCTCGCCATGGCGGTCGCAATGGACTACGATGCAAAGAACGAGGATCTGATACAGGCCTCCTCCCTTGGAGAAAAGATGGCATCAGGCTCCGCTCATATTGACAATGTTACGGCAGCACTTCTGGGAGGCTTCACCATAGTTTCGAACAGGAGCCCGGTGGATGTTGTTTCGATTCCGGTTGAAAAACTGCCTGAGTTCGATATAGTTGTTGTCCTGCCTGATGTAATCCTGGAAACAAGGAAATCCAGAAGCGTACTTCCGAAGAGCGTTCCGCTAACTGACGCAGTGGAGAACATATCGAAATGTTCCACCATTGTCCATGCGATGCTGGAGAAGAACATAGAAAGGGTTGGAAAATATCTTGAAGATGCTGTTGTCCTTCCCTACAGAAAGCAGCTGATGCCCTGGTATGAAAAGGTGAACAAGGCCGCAATCAACGCAGGTGCGCTGGGTTTCTCGGTGAGCGGCGCCGGCCCTGCAGTGTTTGCAATATGCAAAAACGGTTCAAAGAGCATTGCAGATGCAATGGAACGTGCATTCAAGAGTGCCGGATTGAAATCACAGTCGATTATCACCAGGCCGGGAAAGGGAGCTGAGATACTTTCTGCCAAATAATGCATAGAAAAGTGTTTTATGAGATTTCACTGATGCACCGAGGGGCGAGGATGGCCCAGCCCGGTAAGGCGATGGATTGCTAATGAGCGGCAAACATCCATTGTCCGTAAGGACTCGGGGGTTCAAATCCCCCTCCTCGCGCTCAAAAAACTCCACGCGATTGCATAAAACAATATAATGCCGGTGGCAATCGGGCAAAACGTGAAGGCTTACATAGAATCGCATGGCTGCACGATGAATTATGGCGAAGGCAGAATTGCCTCGGCTCTGATCGCCGCCGGCGGCTACCAGATAGCTGAAAGGGCGGAGGACTCTGACATAGTTGTTCTTAACACCTGTGCGGTAATCGATTTCACAGAAAGGAAGATGATCAGCAGACTCAGGGAAATAGACAGCATGGGAAAGCGGATGGTGGTCACCGGATGTATGGCCCCCACAAAACGTGAAGCAATACTGCAGGCAGCTCCCGGCGCAATGATATGCAGCCCGGGAAACTACGAAATGCTCGGAGCTCTTCTCGGACTCAATTTCAGCAGGGATCAGGATTGCTGGAATTCTTTTGACAGAAACGACATAATAATACCTGTGGCACAGGGCTGCCTGTCCAGATGCACATACTGCTTCAGCCGACTGGCAAGACCAAAGCTCCGGAGCCTGAATCCGGCAGAAATACTGAATGCGATCAGGAAAAACTTAAAGCCCGGGAGGATCCGGGAGTTTCTCTTATCGGGCATGGACGCCATAACATACGGCAGAGACCTGAAGACGACATTGCCCGATCTCATTGCGCGCATACTCAGCATTGAAGGTGATTTCAGACTCAGGGTTGGAATGATGAATCCTTCATTGCTCTCCCCGCTTCTAGAAGAGCTTCTGGATGTTTACGAAGACAGGCGGATATACAAATTTTTTCACATTCCGTTCCAGAGCGGCTCAGACAGAATTCTGAAACTCATGAAGAGAGGTAATACCGCCAGGGAATTCATTGAAATAACGGAGAACATCAGAAAGAGATACCCTGAGGCAACAATCTCCACTGACATCATAGTGGGATTTCCTACGGAAACAGAGGAGGATTTCGAGCAGAGCCTTCAACTTATGAAAACTGTAGCTCCGGACATAGTGAACGTTACACGTTTTTCTGCAAGAGAAGGAACACCGGCTGCTTCAATGCAGGGACAGATTCCCGGATGGATAGCAAAGGAGAGATCCAGAAGAGCCACGGACCTCAGATTCGCAATCTCCGGAAGGAGGAACAGTGAATATGAGGGAAGGAATGCCGAAGCACTTATAACAGAGGAAGGGAAGAACGGCTATTCTATCGGCAGACTCGAAAACTACAAGCAGATAATTGTTAGCGGCACGCATTCGCCAGGAAAGACGGTTAATTGCCTTATTACAGGGTCGACGCCGATACATCTTGTAGGTTCCGCCGACTCAAAACCTGCCACAATACCGGAGGAAGCAGGAACAGCAGGTTGATCATGATTGCGAAACCAGCGTTTGTATCATCGCCGCATGGCTCAATTTTCACATATGAAGACGCCATATGAAAAGGACTTAAGGATCTAATACATCCAACACCGGAACAGCCCCGTGGTGTAGTGGACAATCATGCCGGCCTTTGGAGCCAGCGACGGCAGTTCGAATCTGCCCGGGGCTATTTATCGGCCTTCTTTCCTGCGGGTGATGCGGTTTTTTATTACAGAATAGACGAGGAGAGGAATGACTATCCAGAAGAGCGATGAATAGAAAATCAGCGGAGTGTAGCCGTATTCGGACAGGAAAATATTTACAAAGATGACAAAGGCAGCGTAGATCGTTACAATCAAAGCGGCCTTTCTGTTTATTCGTGCAGTCTGCATCTGTCACTTGCTCGTGGCTATAACTTCATCCCTGCTGACTATAAGCGTATGCTCCCACTGGCTCACAGGACCCCCGCCTGCCTCGATTAATGTCTGATAGCCGTGAATGACTCCGAGGCGCAGCAGTCTGCTGAGCAGCTGTTTATGGTTCTTGAAATCAGCAAGCCATCTCTCGGCGAAGGGAAGGCCGTTGTACGCCTTTACTATCTCGTCCCTGAACGATCCGAGTTCTTCGTCATCGATATCCTTGTCCTTTGACATCGAAAAGATGTTTCCCATCTTTCCAGAGACCACCAGACCCCTGCCGCTTGTTGCGAAGGGCTCTACAGCAATCACGATTTCATCAGGAATGGGCATGTCCGTGATATCCGGCACATTTGGCACGCTGAAGCCCGCGTGCAGGTTGTACCTTTCAATGCTGTGACCCATCAGGTTTGTGATTGGCCTGTATCCGCTCGACGTGATAGCCTTTTCGATTACGCTGCCTACAAACCGGAGTGAAACACCTGGTTTGATCACACCGAGCGCTTCATTGAGGGCAACAAGGGACGAATTAACAAGTGCAGTGTTCAAACCGCCAAGGTCCTTTGTCGCAGCAGTGTCTGCAATGTAGCCGTCAATATGGACTCCAACATCAAATTTCAGCACGCCGTTTTCAGGAAAACGGTGGGTGTCCCCTGAAGGGGGAGTATAATGGGCGGCCACGCCGTCTATCCCTATATTGACGGGAAAGGCCGGCATACCCCCTCTATTCCTTATGAGCTCTTCAACCTCTTCTACAACATCTATAATTCTCCTGCCAGGCTCAGAGAGCATTATGCCTTTTTCCCTTGCTTCCCTGGCAATCCGTCCGGCCTGCAGCAGCTTATCCCTCTGATCGCTGTTCGTCTGCAACACCTTCAGGTTATGGTTGTGAGGAACTCCTCTATCTTTGACCGCCTGATTGGGCCCTCTCTCACTACCTTAAGGGTATCCCCCGTTGCGTCGACTATCGTGGACTGAACACCGTACTTGGTTCTGCCGCAATCAAGATAAATGCTGATTTTGGAAGAAAGATCCTTCTTGCAGATGTCGATTGTGACAGGGCTCCTCTTTGAATGCAAATTTGCGCTTGCTGAAGTAATCGGGCCGAATTCCTCCATTATGTTCAGGGCCAGAGGATGCGCAGGAATCCTTATTCCGACTGTATTGGTGCCGGCGGTGAGGAGATCGGGTACATCTTCTTTTTTGTCCACCAGGATTATTAGTGGGCCCGGCATGAACTTCTCCATGATCATCCTTGCCGTCCTGTCGATATAACCAACCTCCAGCGCCGATTTGAAGTTCGGAACACAGACGGATATCGGCATGTCAAACGGCCTCTTCTTTGCCATAAATACCTTTTTCACCGATTGCTCGTCATATATGTCTGCACCGATGCAGTAGATGGTGTCGCTTGGATAAACAATCAGGTTGCCCCCATGAAGCGTGTCAACAATTTCCCTGAGTGTATCGGATGGAATATTGCACTTCACGGGTTGATCGTCTTCAAATTCACAGTAGCCTGAACAGTCAATCTGCTTCAATTGAAACCACCAACCTGAGGTTGCTGTAAGTGTTATAACGCCTGCTTATTTAGTTTTGCATTATTGATTTGAACATACGCGCTGCGAAAGCAGATTTCCAGGTTGATGTGTGCAGCTCCAATTCACCAGAAACGTAAAGTGTAATAAACTTAGACGGATAGTCCCCTTCGCAAAGCCGATACAAAATAGAAAGTGAAAGTTTAGGACGGTTTGCTTAAGCTTCAGGTCGCAAGAGAAAAACAGGTGATTTCATTGAAACTGTTCGAATATAGAGCCAAGCAGATGATGGAAAAGTACGGTATTCCCGTGCCCAGGGGCCATGTCGTGAGATCGCGTGACGATATCACATCCGTAGAATATCCGGTCGCGGTCAAGGCACAGGTGCTTGTTGGCGGGAGGGGCAAAGCAGGTGGAATAAAATTTGCAGAAACAGTCGATGACGCCAAGGATAGGACAGACGAAATATTGAAAATGCAGATCAAGGGTGAAAAGGTCAAGGCAGTTCTGCTGGAGGAAAGACTCAATGTCTCAAAGGAGCTCTATCTGAGTCTTATACTGGACAGGAGCAGCAGGTCATTGCTTTTTATGGGAAGCGCTGAGGGAGGTGTTGAAATTGAAAGTGTGGAGGAGGGCAAGATAGCAATGGTTTCGGTTCCTCCATACGGATATTCATCTTTCATAACAAGGGTTTTGGGCGGTAAAATGAAAGTGGACGGGAGCATGCTGTCGCAACTGGACGAAATCATACAGAAACTGTACGCAATGTTTGTTGCAGAGGATTGCGAACTTGCGGAGATAAATCCGCTGGTCATAACGGGCGAAGGGAAAATGATCGCTGCCGACGGAAAGGTTACGATAAACGATGATGCGCTTTTCAGGCATCCTGAATTTTCTGAAGACATAGATGACCTTACCCCTCTGGAACAGAGGGCGAAGCGTGAGAGTATCGCATTTGTACAGCTGGATGGAGACATAGGCGTCATTGCAAACGGTGCGGGCCTGACGATGGCCACGCTGGATATACTGACAATAAACGGCGGCAGGGCAGGAATATTCCTGGATCTGGGTGGAACCGACGATCCACGAAAAGTAACAGCCGCATTCAACCTCATGAATGATGCGAAACCGCGTGTCATTTTCATCAACATATTCGGAGGCATAACCAAATGCGATACTGTGGCACTCGGAGTGAAATCCGCAGTGGAACAGAGCAGGATCCGGATACCCATAGTGGCCAGGATAAGGGGCGTGAATGACGATATCGCCAGGAAAATCCTTTCGGACATAGGCATTGCGGCAACGACAGATCTCATTGAGGCAGCAAAAAAAGCGGTAAGCGAGGAGGGGAACTGAAATGGCGATACTCGTGAATGGTGAAACAAGGGTGATAGTCCAGGGGATTACCGGCCATCAGGGGAGCTTTCACGCAAAGTCGATGAAGGAATTCGGCACAGAGGTGGTTGGGGGCGTAACGCCCGGAAAGGGAGGCAGCGATGTTGATGGCATGCCTGTTTTTGACACTGTAATGGAAGCTGTTTCAGAAACAGGCGCAAATGCGAGCTGCATATTTGTGCCGGCCAGGTTTGCAAAGGATGCCGTGTTCGAAGCAATCAATGCGGGTATAGCCCTCGTGACCGTGATTACCGAGCATATCCCCTTTCTGGATGCGCTGCAGTTCACCTCCTATGCAAAGCTGAAGGGAGCAGTTGTGATTGGACCAAACTGCCCGGGCGTCACATCACCGGGCTACGGAAAGATAGGCATCATGCCGTCAAAGATTTTCGCCAGAGGCGATGTTGGCGTTATATCCAGGAGTGGAACGCTGACGTATGAAATCGTTAACGCACTGACAGAGAAAGGTTTTGGTGAAACGACATGCGTCGGCATCGGAGGAGACCCGGTCATAGGTTCCAATTTTGTGGACATTCTCTCCAGGTTTGAAAGCGACAGGGAAACAAGGCGCATTGTCATGGTTGGCGAAATTGGGGGCACAGCGGAGGAGGAAGCGGCCGAATTCATCAGGGAAAATGTTGGCAAGCCGGTCTATGCGTACATAGCAGGGAAAAGCGCGCCGCCCGGCAAGAGGATGGGACACGCGGGAGCAATTATAAGCAGGGGAAGGGGGACAGCTGAAAGCAAGATAAATGCCCTTGAAAAGGCCGGAGTCACAGTGGCAAGACTTCCAACAGAAATACCTGAAATCATGCGCCACAGCAAATGAAGGATCGGCGGAGGGAGCTGTTTGCGCTGAAAGCTGGTCCGATCCGCTTATTCAGGCAAAAGTTAAATCCGCTGTCTCGGTTTCAAGACTATGAATCTCAACGACTTTGTGGGAAAGAGCGTGAGGGTCTGGATTCTCGGCCAGGCGCAGGAGAATCTGACGCCCGGAATAACTTTCGAGGGTGTCCTTCGCGGCATCGATCAGAGCGTATACATAATTGAGAACAGGCAGGATGCTGATGGCACGGGAAAATACACACTGATACCGTCCGGGCAGTGCAAAATATCGGTAATAGAATGATAAAGGACACGGAGCACGAGCCGGAACAGCCGGAGGCCGTCATGTCATGGATTTGAACTTCTGCGGTTCAACTATCCCCATGAGCAGATTATGGATATTGCTGCGCATCAAATCGGCGTCTGTTCCGTTGAACTTTGCGACGACCATAAGTATGTAGGTGTTCAGTGTCGTTTCGTCAACGGTGACAGCCGCCTCCCCCCTGTAGTCCGGTAGCTTCACTATTTCTTCAGCTACTTTCTGTCTTAAAATGTCAAACGGTATGTACTTCGGTACCTCGTACCTCGCCTTCACCGATATACTGCCTGTTCTTATGATGACCGCTGCCTGGAAGACCAGATTGTTGGGTATCTTCACCTGATCTCCATTGGCCATGCTTATTGTAGTGTAGTTTATTGTAAGGTTCATTACAGTCCCGCTGTACCCGGTTATCTCAAGCCTGTCGACCGAAAAATATTTCGGAAAGAGGACCGGATACGCCCCGCCGTACTGCCATGTGTTGATTGTAATTGAGTCTCCTATCTTGAATGGTCGAACTATGGCTATTAACAGCCCCGCGAACTGATTCGCGAGCACTGTCTGGGCGGCAAGTCCGATGACAACCGAAATCAGTGAGCCACCGAGTATCAGTGATGATACATCTATGCCGAGGGAGGCAAGAAGAGCCACGCCGATGATAAAATATCCGAATATGTTGACTATGAAAATAATTGGATGAACCTTTGTGATGTCAAGGTAGCGCCTGAGATAGCGGTAAAGAAAGCCCGTTATGATCCTGAAAATGAAGAATATGATGATGACGGCGAATATGGCGTTCACGAGTCTTGTAAAATTAACAGGAATCAACCTGTAGACCGATGTTACCAGAAAAATCGCAAAGATAACGATCAGCAGGAGCACCGTCATAACAGCGGCATATCCGAAGATCCTCCTTTCCATGGCCAATCCGGGCTCACGATGGCATGAAAGTTGTTAAGTTTTTGCATGACTGCCCATTTCACGTTTCCTGAGGAGCACCCGACGGACATCCGGATTACTGTGGGCGCCATGTAAATTACTTCCGCGGTTCAGTCTCTGGTCTTCTTCATCTGCATATTATACATTTCGAGAATCTCCTTGCTGGTGGTTGCGTCGAACGGCGACTTGTCCTTCCTGAAATTTCCGGTGAATCTCGGAAATCTGATCGCAAGACCTGAGTCCTGTCTGACCGCATTCCAGCAGCATGTATGTACCGGGCTGTGTGTTATCTCCGCGCCCAGGACTTCGAGAACTATCCCGGGCCTGAACCAGAAATCCGCCTGCATTCTGCTCTCTACGCCAGGATCCCTTGACGCCACTTCATAATCCTTAAGCAACTTCGGCAGCGAGAACAGCGTTTCATCATCGAAACCTGTTCCGAGCTTCGTCACTGTTTCAAAAACATCCTTACCGCTGTCATATGTGGCCATCAGGAGGGCTCCGTATGTACCACTCCTTCTGCCTCTTCCTGCAAAAGCACCGACAATCACAAGGTCAACGGTATCTATCATCTCCGATTTGTAGTCCCTCTTGTATTTGATCCACAGCCAGCCCCTGGCTCCAGCCTGGTACACTGCATTTTCGGCAAGCGACTTCGCGACTACGCCTTCGCATCCTGACTGGAGGGCGAGATTGAAGAAGTCTTCAGCATCCTTAAGATTGTCCACAATCTGGACAGTTGAAAGTTTTACCCGTTCGCTTTCTGAAATAAGCGACTTCAGTCTGTCTCTTCTCCCCACGTATGGAGTGGTCAGCAGCTCTTCTCCGTCAGCCATCAGTATGTCAAAAAGGAACAGCGTCACCGGGAATTCTTCCACCGCTTCCTTGACACCATGTTTCCTTCCCCGTCTTCTCGAAACAACCTGGAATGGAAGCAGTTCCCCGGTATTAACGTCCACCGGAACACATTCACCCTCGACTATCCCCTCTCTTCCCCTGAACGCCTCCGCAACAGCGTGGCTTATTTCAGGAAACTGTTCCGTTATGTCTTCAAGCTGCCTTGAAAACAATTTCGCCTTTCCTTTCTTTATGTGCGCCTGCATCCTCAGGCCGTCGTATTTGAAATCAAGTGCAACCCTCCCGCCCATCTTTTCCAGTATTTCCTCCAGGCTGGGAAGCCTCTCTGCGAGCATCGAACGAACGGGAACGTCAATTTCGAGCCTGAGATCCTTCAGACCGGCAGTTCCTTTGATGCAGAGTGTCTTCGCAACTTTGCCTATGTCGCTTGTTATGTTGAATGCGTGCTCCACTTCGTCCCTGTCTTCCTTCGTTCCAAAAGTGGAAGCGAGCGCATCTACAAGCGTCATTGCCGCCACGCCTATCCTCATTTTACCAACGACAATCCTGAGTATGTACTTCGCCTCCTTCGGAGTGGATGAGGAGAGAAGTTCGGCAAGCAGACTGATCTTCGTCTCCTGCGACCCCTGGCCAGTTGCCGTGGTGATCTTTACCAGAGATCTGTGCACTTCAGAAACGCTCAGTTCCTTACCGGGAAACGATGAAGAGGATTTCAGCAGAAGTTTCTCGCCTAGAAGGCCTATATCCCCCGACTCCTTCCACATACTCTCCACTGACGATTGATCCATACGGCATACAGTCGAGAGAGTACGCAACGCCATCTTCTCTGCCATCCCGATCTTGTCAGGATAGAAATCAGGAAACAGCCTGCCATGCGTGAGATAGACGACGAATGCTATTTCACTGCAATCCGATTTCCTGAGCATGTCGGCAAGATGGGATGTTATTTCGAGCCTTTTTGCTGTGGCTTCGACCTTTTCGTAAAAATCAGCCACCTCTCTGTAGAGCATGGTTCAATGGTATTGCCGCTTGTCTAATTTACAGTTACGCTACATCAGAATTCAAAAATTGTCTTCTGCTTTGCCTCTCTTTCAGAAAAGCCGACGCTCCTGCCGCTCAATTTCTCATTCAGCGCCATCAGTGCCATCTTCATCATCCTCTCCTTTCTCTTTGAGGAATAATAGAAACTTTCATCCTTCGTTCCCCTCGTGACAAGTATGGCAACCCTGCCTGAACTCAGTCTTCCAGTCCTCCCTTTTCTCTGAATAAGCCTGATTTCCGATGGTACGGGCTCGTAAAATATCACCATGTCAGTGGAGGTGATGTCCAGTCCCTCTTCGCCGACTGAAGTGGATATCATAACGTTGGCACCGCCGGAGCTGAACCTGGAAACAACCTCTTTCTGCTGGCTCTGACGGAGACCCCTGTCCTCTCCTCGTGTCCCCTGCCCGATGAGTTTCACCACATTCGCGCCGGGAATCTGTGAGAGTTCCTTCTGCACGATTTCCGCCGTGTCCCTGAACTGTGTGAATACCATTATCCTGCTCGCAGGAACACTTTCAAGCTGACGGGAGACTATTTCCTTCAATTTAAAGATCTTGGGATGTTCGTGCCCGATTGACGAAAGCATCGACTGCACTATGCCGAAATGCTCATCGCTCACAATGAAGGAAGAGGCTTTCGATGCCTTCCCATCCGCCTCCGAAATGAGCTTCTCGACAAATTTCCTGAGTGCATATACAGTCTGCGTTTCCGCGAGATCGATTGAGTGCGCGATCTTGATTGCCTCCGACTGGATACGCATGGAATCAAATAGCGCTCTGTTTTTCATCCCTGCGGAAAGTTTCATTGACAGTTCCCTGCCCGCAGTGAGGAGATCCTTTGTAGAACCCTGGGACTCTCTTGGCAATGCGTTGAGATTTTTCAATTTCTCAATTCTCTCTCCAAGCATCGAACGAAGTTCACCCGATAATGCCGAGAGTTCTTCAGAGAGTTCAATGTCAACCCACCTGATTGAAGTGTCCTGTACATACTGTTCCACATCCGGATCCTCCTCTGTTCTGACCTCTATGTGTCTTATGCCGAGAACATTGCATATCTCCTCAACAGAGGATGGATCGCTGCCCGGAGAGGCCGTTATGCCGAGAACAAGCCCTCCGCCTCCTGCTGAAGAGTGCATTCGTGCGATTCTGACATAAGAATAATCTCCTCTTGCTCTGTGACATTCGTCATAAATGAGCAGGGAGAAACCAGTCAGGTCACAGTGGCCGGATTCAGCGTCATTCTCGACGACCTGTGGCGTGGAGACAATTACCTTTGAAGTCTTCCACAGTCTGCTGCGGACGCCGGCAGGAATCTCACCGGTCATCAGAGCCATGTCCCCTTCAGCCAGTGTGAGTTTTTCCTTCAGAAAGTTGAAATGCTGTTCCACCAGGGGCTTCGTGGGAGCCATGAACAGTATTTTTCCCGGGGAATTCGCCAGCACATTATCAATGACAAGCAGTGCTATAACGGTTTTACCGAGACCGGTGGGCAGAACAACTAGTGTTGACAGTTCTCCGGCGGCGGCAGCAATATTCCTCTGGTACAGCCTTTCGCTGATTTTACCTTCTCTTATGTAAGTCAAAGAGTTCCCTGGCTCCGGACAGGCAATAATTAAACCGGCAGGGTATATTAAAATGAGGCTGGACTCTCCGCATTAATATACATGGAGCATACACAGGATAGGTTTGAATGACGGAACAAATGGAATTTGAGGCACGTCTTCTCGCCCTCCAGAACGCCATATTGCATGACGGGAAGGCGGAGGTTAACGCAGTTCTGGGCAGAATAATGGCCAAATTCAAGAATGCCAGCGCAAAGGAGGCGATGGTGCTGATATCCAGAGTGGTTGCGGAAGTCAATTCAATGTCTCTGGAAATGCAGAACAGAGAGCTGACCGAAAGAGCGCCTGAACTGCTGAAGAAAGAGAAAAAGGAGAAGATTCAGCAGCTCCGGCAACTTGAGGGCGCAGGCCCCGGCTTCACCGTGAGACTGGCACCATATCCGTCCGGCGCTCTTCACATAGGCAACAGCAGAATGATAATACTGAATGATGAATATGCAAAGAAATACAGCGGAAAATTACTGCTCATCTATGACGACACAATAGGCTCGGAAGAAAAGTTGCCGCAGCTTTTTTCATATGATCTGATAAAGGAAGGGCTGGAATGGCTTGGCGTCAGGTGGGATGCAGAATACTACAAATCAGACAGGCTGGAACTTTTCTACAGTTGGGCTCTGAGGCTAATACAGGAGGGAATAGCATATGTCTGCGAGTGCAGCGCAGAAGAGTTGAGAAAGAACAGAGAAAACGGGAATGAGTGCCAGCACAGAGACCGGCACGTTGACGAAAACATTGCTCTGTGGAATAGAATGCTCTCCGGAGAATTCGAGGAGGGCAGGGCGGTTCTCAGGGCGAAGACGGATATGAAGCACAAGAATCCTGCTTTCAGAGACAGGGTGCTCTGCAGAATTTCAGACAGGAGTCATCCAAGAGTGGGAACAAGATATAAAGTGTGGCCCATGCTCGAATTTTCGTGGGCCGTAGACGACATAGAACTCGGAATGACACATGTAATCAGAGGCAAGGACCTCTATATGGAGGATTTGATGGAGGAATTCATATGGGGCAAACTGGGAATAACAGGACCGAGATTCGAACACTTCGGCCTGCTGCGCATTTCTGGCGTCAAGATAAGCAAAAGCAAGTCAATGAAAGAAATTGAGAGCGGTGAATATTCCGGATTTGACGATCCGAGGACATGGAGCCTCCAGTCTTTGCGCTCAAGGGGAATAAAGCCGGAGGCAATCAGAAATTTCATACTGAATTTCGGAATGAGTCTCAATGACATCACTGTGCCGGTGGAGTCGCTTTATTCGGAAAACAGGAAATTCCTTGAGGCAGATGCAAACAGGTACTTCTTTGCCGACACCCCAGCGAGAATTGAAATAGAGAACGCCCCGGACATAGATTACGTGGAGGTACCGCTTCATCCGGATCGGCCGGAAAAAGGCAAGAGGCGCATAGACGCGGGAAGGTATGTGTATATACCTTCCGCAGACGCGGACCGATTCAGAGGACAGGAGATAAGGCTGAAAGACTACTGCAATCTCGTTCTCAGCGGAAGGAAGGGATTATTCACCGGAAGAGATAACAAAAACATACCGAGAATACAGTGGGCACCAGTTGACGGCGCAGTTCCGTGCGAGGTTGTGATGGTGGACGGATCAAAGATAAGCGGATTTGCGGAACCATCGGTAAAGGACGTAGCTATCGACGTGCCAATCCAGTTTGAGAGGTTCGGGTTCGTGAATCTGAGAAGGAAAGGAGAGAAACTGCTCTTCTACTACACACATAACTGAATTTTCTATTTCTTACGCCATCTGACACCTTCAGGCGTGTCCTCAAGCACAATGCCCATTTCGCTCAGTCTTGCCCTGATTGCATCCGCTTCATCAAACCGCCTTGCCTTCCTGGCGTTCTCCCTGCGCTCTATGAGGAGGAGGACTTCTTTTTCCAGTGTCTGCCTGATAAATGCATCCTCATTCATGATTCTTAGAACGCCGTTGATTTCCTTCAACGCAGAAATTATGCTCTTCGCCCCCTTTCCGGATATCTGCCCGGCTTCCTTCATTCTTCTTGCTTCATGGAGTTTAGTGAAGAGCATAGCTATGACGTCGCGTGTATTGAAATCATCATCCATCAGCTCCCTGAATGAATTCAGCATTGACGATGCCAGTTCCTCACCCGAACCTGACTCGGATTCCACGGAAAGGAGCTCCTGAACGTAGCCCTCCAATTTTCTGCGGGCCTGTTCGCTTTCCTCGAGCAACTCCATGCCGAATTCCGATTGTCTCCGGTATAGACTGCCGGCAAAAAAGAAACGGAGCGATTCCGGCCTGTATTTTGAAAGCAGTTCCCGCACTGTCACAAAATTGTGTAATGACTTGGACATCTTTTCGCCAGAAAAATTGAGCAGGCCGACATGCATCCAGTAATTGGCAAATTTCTTCTTTGTGTAAGCTTCGCTCTGCTGTATTTCGTTCTCATGATGGGGGAATATAAGGTCCTCACCCCCGCCATGGATGTCGAGTGTCTGTCCGAGATACTTCATAGACATTGCAGAGCACTCGATATGCCAGCCCGGCCTGCCCCTTCCCCACGGGCTCTCCCAGCTTATTTCCCCCTCTTTTGCCGCCTTCCATAGAGCGAAGTCCGCAGGGTTCCGCTTTCTCTCATTGACCTCCACTCTCGCTCCGGAGAGTATCTGGCTGATCGACTGCCCGGAAAGTTTACCATAGTCCTTTGTCTTTGCTATATCAAAATAGATGCTCCCTTCAAGCTCATATGCGAAGCCGTTTTCCTGCAGATAGACGATCATTGCCATTATATCGCCGATGTGTTCACTTGCCTTAGGATAGACAATCGCCCTGTCGATCAGCAGCGAATCTATATCACTGATGAACTCCGCAGCATACACCGATGACAGTTTGAGCGCTTCAATTCCCTTCTCATTCGCCCTTTTTATGATCTTGTCGTCGATATCTGTGATGTTGACGACAAGATTTACCTTATAGCCAGCAAATTTCAGATACCTGACAATGAAATCAAATGAAACGAATGACTTTGCATGACCGACATGCATTGAATCATATACTGTCAGGCCGCAGACATAGATGCTTACTTCTCCCTGTTTCTGCGGGATGAATTTCACCTTGCCGCGAGACATTGTGTCATAGATCATCATTTTCGTGCCTGCCCGTCTTAGCGGTTATCTCTCGGCCTTATTAAATGTGATTATCACAGTTGAAACTGGAGTGTAATGTTTAAAAAGAGCCAAACGGAAGATGTAGCGGCTTGAATGACAGTAAAGAAGCTGTACGCTGACAGGAAAGGGGTGGCAGGTGCAATAGCAACCATGTTCATCCTGCTGATCGTGCTTTCATTCATAAATCTCTACATGATTGGCTATGTGCCCGTTTACATGAAGACACAGGAATACAACCACATGCAGCAGCTTTACGGCGAATTCTCCGCCCTTCAGATACAGAATTACAATCTTGAATCCGGGAAATGGCCCTATCCAATGACAGCGACAATGGTGCTGGGAACGCCGGGATCTGCTCCTTTTGCCTCGCCGACAAATGGGCGCGTGAGCTTTTCCAGTACGTCCTTTTCTGCCTCCCTCAGCTACCAGCTTAAACTGGCGCATTCTAATGTCACCGAGTATTACTCAATAAACGGATCATTATCGACCAATGTTGGCAATCAGTACTACACACCGCAGACAGTTGCATATCAAGGAGGTGCAGTAATACTCAGCCAGGGAAGTGTTGCCTTCGTCCAGGAGGGCCCGCAACTAAGTGTCACAAAAGGTTCAAACGGAGCCTCAATAACAATCAATCTTATTTCACTTATCGGTCGGGATTTCACTGTCTCTGGCGATGGACCTGTTTCTCTGACAAGCACATATTTCTCAAACCGAAGCGTTTCGTTCGGTTCAGGCGAAATTGGCGATCTCAACCTCACCATACACTCCAGTTATACAGAAGCTTGGGCGAAATATCTTAAACAGTCTTTCGGAAAGCTGCAGAATGTTACAGGCATTCCGCCTACCGGTACTGGCGGAGAATATTCAATTGAGGTTAGCAGCAACAGTATTCAGCTTTCGATTTTCAATATAACAGACCTGAATATCGAAATAGGCTATATGCAAATAACGTCCCCCTGAAACGGTGATAAATTCCGGCAAAATAATATTTTTCGATAACTGGCAGAAATAAATTGGATAAGGTTCATCAACAGAATTCATATAACCTGCGTCCTTAACCGTATAACCGTGGAAGCACCGGAATTAAGATGTGAAATCGGGAAAATTCCAATAAGAAACCCAACTCTTCTCGCCAGCGGCATACTTGGCGAGACGGCAGAATCGATGTACAGGGCATACAGGGATGGGGCTGGAGCAGTGGTAACCAAATCTATTGGCCTTGAACCGCGAATCGGTTACAGAAATCCTACAGTTTACGTCACAGAGGAAGGAATGGTCAACGCAATGGGTCTTCCAAACCCTGGAATACGGAATTATACGGATGTGATCCGCTCACTGGTTTCCAAGGGCGTTACGGTTATCGGAAGCGTATTCGGAGCAAGCGGCGATGAGTTTTCACAAATCGCCTCGGAGATGGAGGAAGCCGGGACAGCAGCGGTGGAACTCAACCTGAGCTGCCCCCATGCAAAGGGAGTTGGCTCTGAGATAGGAAGCACACAGGAAGATGTTTCGGAGATTGTTCATTCAGTCAGGGATGCGGTCGATATTCCTGTTTGGGCAAAGCTCACACCCAATGTAGCAGATATTGCAGACCTTGCCGAGGCGGCCGAATCCTCAGGTGCAGATGCGATTGTGTGCATAAACACTGTCAAGGCAATGGCCATATCGGCCAAGTTGAGAATGCCTGTTCTGTCAAACAAATATGGCGGACTCTCAGGAAGGGCGATAAAAACTATCGGCCTAAGATGCGTATATGAAGTTTACGAGAGATGTTCCATTCCAGTTGTTGGAGTGGGAGGAATTTACACGGGACTCGATGCCGCCGAGTATATAATGGCGGGCGCCTGCGCCTTCCAGATCGGAACGGCTGTCGCGGAATTCGGCAGTGGCATTTTCGGCAGGGTGATTTCGGAACTCTCTGACTTCATGGAGAGGGAGAACCTGAAGAACATAAAGGAGATGATCGGAATTGCCCACAGGAACCCTTGAGATTGCCGAAATCAGAGAGATAACATGCGAGGGGAAAGACATCTGGACTATTCGGTATGACGATACCAGGAAAGCACAGCCGGGACAGTTTGTGATGGTTTGGGCGCCGGGAGCAGGGGAGGTCCCCATGTCGCTCTCATACAATGCCAGGAAGAAAGGCTTCACGTTCAGAACGATAGGTCAAACAACATCATATCTGTCAAAGATGGAGGTCGGCCAGAGAATTGGCATCAGAGGAGTCTTTGGCAACAGTTTCAAACCAAATGGAAAGAGGATGCTTGTTGTCGGCGGTGGGACAGGCATAGCTTCGGTTGTAACTGCTGCCGAAGAGTTTTCCAGAAAGGCTGTTGTCGACGTAGTCTTTGGAGCACGAAGCGCTGATGAGTTGTTCTTTTGCGGCAGGATGAAGAAGTATGCGAATGAATTTCTAGTCTCCACGGACGACGGCTCGGAGGGGCACAGAGGGTTTGCCACGGAAGTGGCAGAGAAATTGATGCGGTCGAGAACTTACGATTGCCTTATTGCCTGCGGCCCTGAGATTATGCTCTACAAGCTGGCAGAGATTGCGGAGCAGAACGGGATAAAATCTCAGATCGCTGTGGAGAGATACATGAAATGTGGTTTCGGAATATGCGATGCCTGCTCAATTGACGGTTACCTTGTATGTCGCGACGGTCCGGTGTTTGACGGCTCTTTTCTGCTTTCAACAAATGACTTCGGGAAATACAGACTGGATCCGAGCGGACTCAAAGTCAGGCTGTAAATCGTACAATCAACCACGCGGTGCAGGTGACGTTGGATTTCAGATAAACATTGGCCGGCTGCGAGCATAATGCCTCAGGTCATCCAATAACAGCGCAGGATGACGGCATCTCATCATTCCACATATGACGCATGCCGATTTGCACCCTGGTCAGGTCCGGCATATCAATTTCACTCTTCTTTGATTTGACTGTCTGTGTTAGCAACAGACATTCAGCCTCTCCGCAAGTTGAACGGAAACGTGAAGGCTTGACATGATATATGAACCGGTAAGATACAGCGCGCCTGCCCACCCTGCAATCACGTTGAAAACCGTTTGCGAGGTCAAGCTGCTGTGAGCTGGTGCATCCGATGCTGTCGAGGCATACCGGTAAGGAAACGACACAAAGCACAGATAGCTCGCCTCAACCAAACCAGCTAAATGGTATTGTTCGCTTGCAGATGCTCTCGGCACGGGGAAGATGGTGTTTACGGAAGATGAGATAGTTCTGTCTGCCTGGGCAGACGCGCTTTTCAGCTATCACCACAAATCGAAAGTAAAATTCCCGAAAGGTCACACGTAAAACCATGTCCGGTCCGAAGCCGGGCACTCAAAATAATTTGCCTCCTGCACTCTGGAAGGGATTCACGCTGCCTGCTTCCGCTTCATTATAAAAGAGGAAGAGGAATACAGTTTCAAAATTCCTGAAATGATGATAGTATTTTTAGGCAGATAAAATTCTGATTTGAACTATATCATTTATAGCTCTCCAGGAAAATTGTGTGGAAAACGTTAAATTTCGGGAATGCCATATCTCCTGCCGGCAGGAATGGGAATAGTTCCGGATTCAGAATCAAAGATTCTTAACAGGCCTGCAAAGGAATCAGGGGATCCTCTGGTGTAAGTGCCGGTCCAGAGTTTCCAGCGGCATACAACAGGATGCCTTCCATGGAGGGTACGCTGAAATCGCTCCTTGAGCATACGGCAGAGGGTGCATGGAAGGAGGAGTCGACCATCGCGATTGACTCATCCGGCCTGCTCCTCCACGGCTCAGGCTCATGGAGGAGCAGCAGGTACAGGGAAGAGAGGAAGGATTACGGCAAGATACATGTGCTCTCCGGCACAGATTCGCTGATGACACTGGCTGTAAGGACAGCAGGCACATGGCATGACAGCACCCAGCTCGATCAGCTCATGAATGAGGTGCCGGAACAATCCGCCGCCACAGCCATGGCGGCCGGCAGTGCTTACTGGAACCACAGATGCTGCAACTCTGCAAGGGCTGCCGGACTGCAGCCCTGTTTCAGGCCGAAGGGCAATGCAGTACTCCCCCGGAATATCAGCGATGCATTCGACAGCATGACATACTACTCGATGAGATTCGTGAACAGGTTCCGGAGCAGATACCACAGAATGAGCATGGCTGAAACACGTCACCACATGGAGAAGGCGATATTCGGTGAGAGGCTCAGGTGCAGGAAACCAGTGAGCAGGAGAAACGAGGTGCCTGCAAGGGAGATATGCCACAATGTCAGGCTGCTCGCAAAGGGTGCCAGATCATGAGTTTATGTGCAAGGCCCAAATTGCACGTAATTTGCATATGATTTGTGTAATAATTGCGAAAATCGCTCAAATAACGGCGCCGCTGTTGATTCTACCGGTTGAAATGAAAGGAATCAGCATTGCACTTGCGGTATTTGTTGTGCTGTCGATTGTATTTGCATCTGCGTTTGCCTTTGAGCTTGTATCCCTCAACTCAGCAAATTCAAAGGCTGCAGGTTATCAGAAGACGTTGAACACGGTTTCGCAGAATTATGTGAATCAGCAGGGCGCTGTTGTTCTCAAATCCTCCTATGATCACTGGAACTACATCTCTGACAGGGATATTTCCTCACTGATGAGTCAGTACACCTCGAACGCCACGCTCGACTGGATAGGTGGTCCGCTGAACGGCACATATTCGGGCACGGCATCAATAGAGGGTGTATGGCAGAAATTCTTTTCCGGCTGGTCATCCATCTGGTTCCTGAGCCAGGGACAGCCGTCTGTGATTGTCACGGGAAATGTTTCCTCGGTTTCAGCCAGAATACAGTTCACCGCTTCTCCGGCTGCATCGCCTCAGCAGGTGAACTATCTGAATATATCGTACACGCTGCATTTTATTGAACACGCTTCAGAATGGCACATATATGCTGAAGAGTGGATGATCAAGGGCGCAGGGCCTCTCTCATACACTCAGGGACAGTTCAGCGAACTTAATTATCTCGCTGTCAGTTCTGCTGCATTCTCCCACTGGGATGCCATAGCAATAGAGAACGCCTCTCTATTCTCCGACCAGTATGCATCAAACGCAACACTGCACTGGATCGGCGGCCCTCTCACGGGCACCTACAATGGCACAGTTGCAATCAACGGCGTTTGGAACAGGTTCTTCGGCATATGGAGTGCTGTGTGGTTCTATACGGTATCTCCGCCCGCTGTCGGTGTCAGCGGAAATACAGCAACTGTGACATCAATGAATCAGTTTGTGCTCACACCTTCTTCAAACCAGAGCCAGGTACAGTACCTGACAATTAACTACACATTGAATTTCATCGAAAACGCAGGCAGCTGGATGATATACAACGAAATCTGGCACATAGTAGGGAGCGGCTTCATCTCCCTCGCCCAGGAATCTGCAGAATTGAACAGCGTCACTTCCCTGGCATTCACGCACTGGAACAATATAGCGATAGAGAACAGCACATCTGTGATGCAACAGTATGCATCAAACGCAACACTGCACTGGATCGGCGGCAAGCTCTCAGGCACCTACAATGGCACAGTTGCAATCAACGGCGTTTGGAACAGGTTCTTCGGCATATGGAGTGCTGTGTGGTTCTACAGCGAAAGTCCGCCTGTGGTCACAGTTAACGGACAGAATGCTTTAGTGAAGGCTGTGGTACAGTTCGTCGTCCAGAACGCCTCCAACACTTCGCAGTTCTTCTACCTGAACGTTACCTACACAATTCATTACTACAGCCAGGGATTCAGCGCTGTCACAGGTCAGATCGGCTATGCAATTGTTGCCGAGACGTTTGATCTCACCGGATCCGGTCCCCTGTCCAGGGTTTGAGACCGGATCCTAAACCGTTTCCAAATTTATTTTAATAGCTCAAGGTTGCTGTCATCCTCGTGAAGAGTGAGAGCGATGAGAATTTCAGCAGACTGTGTTTCTGGTTATTCTTCGCAACCAGAGGCGGAAGGACGAGACTCATGATCATGCAGAGTTTGATGAAGGAACCCATGAACGCTAATCGACTGAGCAGTGAGCTTGGACTGAACTACAGGACAGTGGAGCATCATCTCAGGGTTCTTGCCGGAAATGGTTTAGTGGCTGTCGTTGGAAAGAGGTACGGGGAGACGTATTTTCCATCACAGAAAGTGACTGAAAACGGTCATTGCATCAAAGATGTAGTGGAAAAATATGGAGGGAAAGCATGATTGGCTTCTGGTGGATCGTCTCAATTGCGGTCCTTGCCGTGGAGATAGCCCTGCTACTGTACATTCTCATCCTCTACTCGAAGATACACAGATCAACCGGTGGAAGGCTGCTCATCGGAATACAGCTCTTTGCTCTCCTCTTCATAGCTCAGGATGCGCTGGGAACCTGGACAATACTGTCGTTTTACAGGAGCATGGGAGATTCCGTATCGTTGCCGCTCGCAATTCTCAACACACTCGGACTCGCGGCTCTGCTCTCCCTTTACTTTACACTCAGAACATGAAAACAGTTCGGGTCATTGCATTGCGGCTTAATCCGTAACTCCGTCAATTTTGAATAACAGGTATCTCCGGCTGCGTTATCATCTCTCTCGTCCTCCTCAGCATCTCCGCCATTATCCATTGACCGTCCACGCTGAGCATCTGCACCCCTGACCGATGCTCGAGGATGCCCATCGGCGAATACTTCCTGAGCATACCGTGCGAAACAAGCAGGTTGTGTATGCGGTATTAGAGCATCATTGCAGTGAAATTGACAAACAGCCAGCCGTTCAGGGTCTACACACCTCAGTGTAAAGATCTACCATGTTAAGCCCCGATAGACCGCATTTCTGCATGAGGAGCAATGCCGGCATGCAGGGATGGATGTTCATCAGCTTCCGATCCATCAGCATGAGAGACTTCAGCATCGCGGCTGCCGGGTATTTCGGCTGCCTGCGGTAAAGGGAGGGGAGGAGCTCCTCCACCGTGTCAGGCTTCAGGCCATGGAGGGACGCCGCTGCCGGAAACGGTCATCCGGCAACAGCGTCTCTGAAGTCCGGGTGAAGACTCAGGAAGCTGTCGGGAGGTTCACCGAAGGTTCTCTCCAAAATGGCACAATATCTTCTTATTTGCGAATCCACTTCTGACTCTGTCAAGTTGCATCCCCTGCTTTGATACCAGGTGAAACGATGCACCCGACTCTAAATTTTACGGTGTCCTGCTGATTTGACTTTCACCTGCTGGCATTGTATACAACCAGAGTTTGGTAGAAAGACCCAATAACGTATATATATTATATCAGTAATCCAGCGTCCATGCCCATTCCTAGCGTGGAATTTTCTGGCGCGGCTGTGGATGGAGGGAAAATTAAACTCGACTCGAAGCACGCCCTTCGGAAAAATGCTGTTGGCGTCTGGCATGCTGTCTTTCAGGCATACACGCATGTGGCACCTTCTGGCGACATCGGTATACTGCTGACGGGCGTCGCGCTCTTCGCGCTTGGTGCCTCTCCCCTCTCTGTCCTGCTTTCGTGGGTCTTCTACTTGCTGATGGTAAATACAAACTACCGCTTTTCGAAGAGAGTAATTCATGCAGGCGGATATTATGCGATAGGGGGCCATGGATTCGGTGGATTTTACGGGTTCATGAATGGATGGATGTATCTGCTGAACGAAATGGTAATCTATCCCAGTTTTGGACTTCTGGGTTTCACTTCTGTAGTATTCCTGCTTTCACCTGCGATATCTTCCATCGCATACATCTGGTTCCCAATACTCCTGATTCCGTTTGCAACCGGCCTCGTCTTCAATTATTTCGGCATAAGGCCTTCCCTGGTATACCTTTTGATAACAGCCAGTGCAGAAGTTATATTTCTCCTGGTAACAAGCTGGACAATCATAATCAGGATGGGAGCGGCGAATACCCTGAGTGTATTCAACCCCGCAGGCATCAGTATTGTTCCCTTCCTGTTCGCGATGCTTTACGGAATAGAAGCCTATGGAGGAATGGGAACAGTAATCGGGATCGGTGAAGAAACAAAGATGGCAAAGAGGAGCGTCCCCAGGGCGATCATAATTGCCGCTGTGCTGGCCGGCGCGACTCTGATATCTGCCATGTATGCACTGACTATCGCCTGGGGTCCTTCAAAGATGGCTTCGTATGCAACATCACCTGACCCCGGACTGATAATCTGGCACAGATTTTTCGGTCTTCCCGGTGAGTTGATACTGCTTTTCTTCATACTCAACGGTTACATCGCATATACTGTCGCAAATCCCATCGTCCAGTCCAGGATTCTGTATGCCATGGCAAGAGACGGTGTTCTCCCAAAATGGCTCTCTGAAACACATCCTAAATATCAAACACCGTACAGGGCCGTAGTGGTGGTTTCTCTTATTGCCCTGTTTATGTCTCTTGCGCTTTCGATTCCATTTGGACCATTCATTGCGGCAATAATTACCGGAGCAATGGCGGGTATAGGGCTTGTTGCAGGTCATACGATGGCCAATATTGCGTATCTTCGTTTTGCACACAAACAAAGGGAAGACTACAGTGTTCTCAAGGACGCAGTCATCCCAATAGTTTCGAGTGTTTCCCTGCTGCCCGTAATCGTGTTTGCGTTTGACGAACTCGGATGGCCATATGTTCTCTCCCCTGTACTGGCGGGCATATGGATAATCGGTGCATTGCTTTTCGGTGTTTATCTCTACAGAAACAAGAGGGACGCGCTCATGCGTGCCGGCTCCGCAGACTACGATGTTGTTGAGGAAACCGTTGCATGAGAACATCGCGCGCTGAGGACATCTGGCGCCGTAAACAGGACACCGTGTGAAACACCCCGGGTCTTTTTGGCTGCATCATTCCAGGGCAGGAAAAGAATCACGGCCAGAAGCGGGCATCCTGAATATTGGATCTGGGAAATTCACATGTGCAATTCATTCATGCTTGAAATTTGCAAAAGCGCTAAAGAGGCAAAAAATTCCAAACTGCCACAGTCTGTCCGGGCCCGTGGAAATACAACCACATATAAGCGTCACCCGGCATATCTCAACCCTCTTCCTGATTTGATGTGTGGAAAAAACTCACTGATTGCCTAGATGACAGGCAGCTACGCCGTAATTTCTGTCCGAGTATGGACATAGGGGTGCAGATTACTTCGTAGAACGTCCTTGCCGCCGATGCTTCACAGTTTCAATGAAGTGAAGTTGATTGTCGCCTCTGCAATGGCGGCGACGGTGGAGAGTCTGAACAGTACAAACCAAGAGTTTCAGGGCACGTTTTACTTCTGCCTGACGGTATGCAGTATGTCATCCCCCGTCCAGAGATGGATGCCCGTCACTGTCACGCTCCTGCCCATCTGTCCTGACCGTTCTCCTGAGAAGTGACAGGTTGCGCGCGCTCGGCTTCTTCATTCCCCGTACAAAGTCATCTCCCGGGAATGATGATGCAATCAGAATCCCGAACAAAACAGGGTACATTTCCAAACTGGGCACTGAGTGGAAATTATGAGAATAGCGTGTACTTTCTGCTCATTGACTGACAGTACCAAAAAATACTAATGCACTCGGCGTAATTACAAGCCATAGTGAAACGCCAATGAATATCGAAAATGAAGTATTGACCGGGAAACTGACCATGGATTGGGAGAACCCAAAGCGAATTCTGTTCGGGAGAGGGCTTACATCCCAGGTATCCGGCATAGTCAGGGACATTGGTGCAAAAAAACCAGTAATAGTTTCAGATGCCAATGTCAAGAATGCCGGAATCACTGATAAGGTCGTCAGCAGCCTCAAGTCCGGCCAGATTCCATTTATAGAGAATATAATCGATGCAAAGGAACCTGACATGTCTGTGGCTCTGGAAATTGCCAGGTTTGCCAGAGACAATGAATTCGACTGCGTCGTCGGCGTTGGGGGCGGCAGTTCCCTGGATATGGCCAAACTGATGTCCATAATGAAGACAAATCCCGGCGATCCGATAAAATATTGTGCTCTTCCTCCGGATCCTGCCTCTGACAAGGTAAAAAACAGAGGAGTTCCGGAAATACTGATCCCAACGACCTCGGGAACGGGGAGCGAAACATCAAACACTCTCGTGATAATACATGAAGGTGTGAAGACCTGGATAACAAGCAACAAGATATTGTCCACTGCAACGATAGTTGATCCGGAAAATACATATTCCTGCCCTCCGAACGCAACAAGATTTCCCGCGCTCGATGCTCTTGGCCATCTTGATGAGGGGATTGTTTCGAGCCTCCACAACCAGATATCGGATGGACTGGCATTACAGGGAACGTCGCTGGTAAATACATACCTTCCCAGAGCCTACCGCAACGGACATGACGAGGAGGCCAGGACCGCACTCTCGCTTGCCGCTACGATGGGAGGCTGGGTTCTCGGTTTTCCCTGGGTGGGCGGACCTGCAACCATCGGCCATTACATGGCGGAAGCTTTCGGACCTAAATACAGAATGCCGCATGGTCTCGCCGTAGCGCTTATGCTTCCGCATGTGATAGACTTCAACCGCTCCCGTATCAAGCACAGGATGAGACAGTTGCTGTCTGCTTTCGGAGAAGAGGAAAATCCCAACAGCGACGACGATGTGTGCGACAGGCTGATATCGCATATTACCGCACTGATGAGACAAGTTGAAGTTGATCCTGCCCTGATGAGAAATACAAAGGAATCCAAGGATCTTCTCTTTTCGATGCTGGATTACATGCTCAATGAGAGGCAATTTCTGTACAACCTGTCTGCATATAATCCAAGACAGCTGACGAGGGACAATCTTGAACATCTATTCGATGATCTCTGGGAGGGAAAGTTTACGGCATCCGAAGAGGGAAAGGAGAGGTGACTGACCGTGACATATCAGATGTATATTGATGGAGAATGGACGGAATCCTCCAGTGAGAAACACTTAGATGTTATCAATCCTTCAAATGGCCGTGCTTTTGATCGGGTTCCGGAAGCAACCCGGGAAGATGTGGCCAGGGCAGTCGATGCCGCGAAACTATCCTTTGAAAGAGGGAGCTGGAGTAGACTGACACCGGGAGAGAGGTCTAACCTTCTGCTGAAAGTTGCTTCCCTCCTGGAAGAAAAAGCAGGCATGTTCGCAGAACTCGAAAGCCGCATATCAGGTAAACCAATAAAGCAAACGGTCAATTACGACATTCCCTACACAATTGACAACATCAGGTTTCTCGCAGGCGCCTGCAGAATTCTGGAAGGCAAGGCGATGGGAGAGTATGTGCAGGAAGGCACGAGTGCGATCAGACGGGAACCAATTGGCACTGTTGCAGTCGTCACTCCATGGAATTATCCGCTGATGATGGTTGTCTGGAGAGCTTTCCCCGCGCTGGCGATGGGAAACAGCGTTGTCGTGAAACCGGCAAGCTATACTCCGTTGACGACTCTGGAACTGGCAAAGCTTGTTGAAACTGCAGGAATTCCAAAAGGTGTTTTTAATGTTGTGACAGGCCCCGGGAGCCTGGTAGGTGAGGAACTTGCCAGGAACAGAAATGTGGATATGATTGCATTTACAGGAAGTACGGAGGTCGGAAAAAGACTTTCGGAAATAGGCTCTTCGAGCCTCAAGAAGGTTTCGCTGGAACTTGGTGGCAAAGCTCCGT
The DNA here is from genome assembly GCA_019721075.1 of Candidatus Sysuiplasma jiujiangense. Lineage (NCBI taxonomy): Archaea > Methanobacteriati > Thermoplasmatota > Thermoplasmata > Candidatus Sysuiplasmatales > Candidatus Sysuiplasmataceae > Candidatus Sysuiplasma > Candidatus Sysuiplasma jiujiangense. Next base: position 44,820 of record JAHEAD010000007.1, on the reverse strand, counting down.
TTGTGGTATTCGGCGATGCCGACCTGGACGCAGCAACTGAAGGGGCCGTAGTAGGAGGGATGGTGAATAACGGACAGGACTGCGCAAATTCAACAAGATACTATGTGCACGAATCGGTAAAGGATGAATTCATGAAGATGCTGATCCAAAAGCTTTCAAAGGTAAAGGTGGGAGATCCGCTCAATGAGAACACTGACATGGGTCCACTGGTATCGGAGACCCAGAGAGAAAGAGTGGAAGGCTACGTGAAAAGAGGGATGGAGGAACAGGGCAGACTTGAATACGGCGGAAAGAGGCCGAACATCAAGGGTCTTGAACATGGGTACTTTTTCGAGCCCACTGTGGTATATACAGAAAACCAGAAGTCATCCATTGTTCAGGAAGAGATTTTTGGGCCTGTTTTTACCGTGCTCCCATTCAGCAGTTATGACGAAGCTGTTCAGAAGGCAAATGACGTGACTTATGGTCTCGGTTCGTCCGTGTGGACAAAGGATGTTAAAACTGCAATGAATGCTGCAAAGGATCTTCGGTTTGGAACCGTCTGGATAAATGAACATGTTCCGGTGCCCTCAGAGATGCCATGGGCCGGGTATAAACAAAGCGGACACGGTGCTTCACTGTCTCCCTATTCGCTCGAAGAGTTCACATACATAAAGCACGTGTATTTCGACCTCACTGGAAAAGTAAAGAAGAGCTGGTACTATCAGATTTATAAGGGAGCATAAGTGACGGCACAGAGCAGCATATAAACTACGAAACTTTCGACTGGCAGGGAACCTGGAATCCTGCTCCCTGACACGCTACAACGGAAGCACAGGTACATAGAAAAGTCAAGGCATACTGCTGTCAATTATGCGGATCGCAAGTGAAACGAAGTTTGACCAGTCCTTCCTGTTCCGCTTATCGGCTGGTTTTCCTCTGCCAAGCCTTGAAATTGAATCCTCGTACAACTTCGGCTCATGCAATTTGCCTCTGACTTTCTCCAGCCTGTCTGACAGCGTTTTCGACCTCAGCAGTCTGAAAAGAGATATGATTTCCGAAGCATCGATGGAGTGACGGCTAATCGAGAAAAGGTCTCCGATATCCTGATCCCTTCCTGCCTGAAGCTTCAGCGCCCATATTGCCTCAGGCCTGGCAATTGGAACTTCATGCTGTGTGGAACTGGACATTAAAATGAGACGTGTTTTCCTTGATTTTTCTATTATCCAGATGTCCGGTATTTTCACCTTCACTTCCCTGTCCACAACTGCTCCGGACAAAATGTCAACTGTTGCCTGACCGTCAGTTCCGCGTAAGAACAATGCATCCGAACCCGGTTGCACCGATGAACCTTTTCTGAACTCAAACCCCTCCGACCTCAGCCATTCTTTCACCCCTTCAAGCGAAGCTCTGGAGACGACGACATCAAGGTCCTGTGAATACCTCGCCGGACCATAGGCGGCGACAGCATATCCTCCTATAACCGCCTGGTCATCGCTGAATGGCCAGCCGTCGAGCACGGAAACGATTCTCCTTTCTCTGCCAGCGGGCATCATGAAATCAGCAGACCTTCTGCAGAGGCATACACCGAGGGATGCTCTCTTATTATCCTGACGGTCTCTTCCCTGGAAATCACCGGTTCTCCAAGAAGGTGTTCTATTCGCAGGTTCCTTGAAGGGTAGAGTTTTACAATGACACCAATCTTCCTCTTTCCGCCTGTTGGAACACCATGCGACCTGAGGTAGTTCTTCCACATTGAACTTCTGCCTTCGGGAATGGCAATATGAAATTCCCTGAGATAAACAGACGGAGCAAGACAGTATCTCATGCCGGTCCATAACTCTACCGCACTGGTACCGGTCCATGCTTTGGGCTCAGGGCCTGCAAGTATGATCTTCCTCGCCCTGTTCCACTCATTTTCGCGGAGGTCGGGCCTTTCAGAGGGCTTCAACGCCCGGTATCTGCCTCTCGCCGTCCTCATGACATAGCCCCTCATCTTGAGCTCATTCAGAAGCTTTGGAGCCCTCGTGCTGCCGGTCCTTGCAGCCAGTTCATCGGAAGTGAATTCTGATTCCCCGAATGTCAGAGTAATGATGTCATAGTAGGTCAGGCTCATAATCCTAAATTAGCGGAACTTATATTAAATATTGCCTAATCTCGAAAAAGTGTTGATCCATAGCGCACTTCCGCATTTTGGTGAGTGCAACACAGACATTGAAGAAGGCACAAGAAAGGAATAGCCTCTTTTACCGCCGAAGTGGAATACATGGAATCCAGACCACAAGTTTTCGAACACGCCACTAAGAATTTTGTGGCAGGTAGCAATATTCCCTACGCATCATCGATATGAAGCGTTATCCGGCCCGACTGCCAAAAGTGAGACTACTTCAAAATCACGGGTTTGCAGTAATGGATTCTTCAGGCAATCATGAAAAAGTATCTTTGCCCTGAAATTCAATTTTCGCAGCCTGTATCAGCTCGTAGAGGAGTACGGGCTTCATGGAGCCTTCTTGAAAGCGGTTTGCGCCGGTTGCGAACAAGAATTCAATTCTCAATGTGCAATGGCCTCTTTCTGGGCATGACCAGTATCAGCACAGCTAGGAACGCACCTATTTTCAGCGGAATATTAAACAGATATCCGGCAGCTGAAGGCATCTGCAGGTAACCGCTTGCAAACCAGTAGACCCAGCCTGCTGAAAAGGTAAGGAAGGCGATCAGAGATATTCTGTCCATCCTCCACTCAGGAAAGGATGCTGTGCCTGGTAAAAGCCAGCTCAGAAGCACCACTTCATTCGTCAGGCTGTCATTCAGTGTTCCAAAGAAAACGAAGGAATTCTGCCACAGGATCTCAAAGAATATTACCCACAGGAAGGGGATTCCGATCGCATAAGGCAGCGCAAGAATGCCCTCATGCCTGAACCAGTAAAGTGAAAGCAGAAATGAAAATATTGCAAGGGAATAGGTCAGAGGGAAAAGTGTATCCTGATTGAGCGGAGTTGCTGGCTGCTTTGAAGGCAAAACTGAGGGTACCTGTAGGAATATTGACAGCAAGGAACACTGCAATTTCAACAAGAAAATACAGAAGATAGGGCAGTTCTGCCCTGGTTTTCGGCAGAAAACACGCAACTCTTTGGGACTGCTTCTGATTCAATTTCGCTCACTTATAACGGTCATCATATCTATTTTATCATTGGCCGTTAGTATAGTCGCTGTACACCGGTCTCTTCTCCGATTCAAATCATTATATTGACCACAACACTTAACACTACTTCAGCACGACCACATTATCGATTTTCTCGAAGTCGGAATCGCCAGTAATGACCGTGGCCGAATATCTGTAAGCTGTGGAGAGAATCAGGCAGTCTGCGATAGAGAGACCATATTTCTGTTTAAGTCTGGATCCGTCAATCGCAATTTCCTTTGACACCGGAAGCAAATGGCATCTTCTCTCAATTGAGGCAACTCTCTCATTTGCCTCTTCTTCACCATATGTTCTTGCTATCCAATTATGAACTTCACCCACATTAATTGTTGGCGCAAGTGCTCTTTCATTTCCTTCAATATACTGGGCTGCCGCATCCGGCATATCCGCCGCCCTTCCAGTATTCAATCCAGACTGAACTATCAAAGAGTGCGGTAACCTTCTTCCCTCCTGAAGGTCTTCAACTTGGGAAGTCTGCCTTTCTCGCTGCCTGCCAAACGTTTCGAAGTCTTGAGCAGGAAGTCAATAACCTCATCGTAACTCTGCAGCCCTGTCTCGTCTTTTACAAGCTCAAGATATTGTTTTGTAGTCTTGGAAGCGAGAAGGGTTGTTTTTTCACTCATATAGCACTATATCAATATAGAAATATATGCAGATGGTGCCTGCGTCTATGGTGCTTACTGGCTGTGAAGGCGTCCCAACAGCCTAGAGTCTGCATCATATCGCCCCATGTGAATTCTACCGATCAACGAATGGACCGGGTGTGGTGTCACGCCGATCCTGTCCTGTCCGCATGCAGGAATAAGCATACTGCAGACTGCTCTGCCATTCCGCCTCCGCTTGTTGACAGCCCCAAATGCCCGCGTTGCTCCCTTCTTGGCATCTGCCTTCCTGATGAAGTTATTGCTCTTTCACGTGTGAAACTGAACAATATCGACAACTGAACTGCCTGCAGTGTAAGGGGTCCCACCTTCTTCCGGAATGTCCGGTTTTCTGCGGTTGACATGCCTGTTATGATCACATGGCCGTCCATAATGTCCTGCCGGAGTTCAATGGAATTGAGCCGGTCCCATGTAAAGGACATTGACGGACATTGACTCGAACGAAACCAGTCCGGTGGAAACGAGAGGCAGTCTTCTGTCTGTTATAGGTAATCAGGGATGGCCGACATGCGAACTCCCGTCGCCTCTGCTGGGAGACCTGAAGTTTCCTGCAAAATTTCCTCCCTGGAAATGTGACATGCCCATGCCCCTAAGTGCAAACCGCACACTCTCGCCGGGCCGTAATACCTGCTGCAGTTTTCCCATTAACCTCTCCGGCATCTGTGTGAACCTCGAGAATTCGGAATCGTTCTGTAAATTGCCTGTTGCCAGGGCCCGAAGGAATACTCGTCGCCTTGAGCATCTTCACCTGTGCTTCCAGTGCCTGATTGTCACCATTGATACTGATGTTTATATTGTAAAGCTGCGGAAAGCGTAGCATCTCACCCGGGTCCTTTTTTGATTTTCTGGACGATATATTAATTAAAAACATACCACGGTTTTAGTGCGAATGAGAAGAAGGCGCATCATTTTCGCAGTTGCAGCCTTTGCCATACTCCTGAGCGCAACTGTCTCTGTGGCCTTCGTGGAACTGAACAGGAGCCCCGGATCAGGGTCTATAACCACCCAGTGGCTGAACCGGCAACTCATCAACTGGAAACCGTCTTCAAACGGGTCTCTGATTTTTGGCGCCACAGCGCTCAGGTCTTCTTACGGCATTAAAAGTTACAACACAATGCAGGTCCAGGCAGCTGACATAAAAATGCTTCTGTCATCCAATGTTTCAGCGATACGCATAGACATCGGCTATGGACCATGGCTAACCAACAACACGGCCATTATCAGCGAAATTACAAGTGCGGTGAACCTTGTCAAGTCGTCCGGAAAGGCACTGATAATTGCCGATGCCTCATCTGAGACATACAGGAGCGGAGGCCAGCTGAACTGGACCGACTTCAAGCAGCAGTGGATACAAAGGGTCAGGACGCTTGCCAGTCTCTATCATCCTTATGCATATATTGTTGTGAAGGAACCTGGCTGGTATTTCCCCATGATTTCGGATGCCCTTACCAACCCGCTTGTTCACAGTCCGTATGACTGGAGCAATCTCACCGTCTCTCTTATCAACGCTGTCAAGAGCGTCTCTCCACAGACGATTGTCGGTGTTTCAGTGGCGGCATATGATCTTTACAACAGTTCCTACTACCAGGGAAAGGTTTCATTCGAGGTTCGCTATCTGCAGCTTGTGGAGAAGATACCTTCTCTTGACTTCATTGGTTTCGACATATACGACACCCAGGGTTTCTATGGCACAATGAAATTCCTGACTCAGAACGGCAACGGAGGAAAGGCCGTGTGGATAGCGGAAGCATGGAGCGGCGACGGCAAGTATATACACAATCCCTCGAGGGCTATGCTGGACAGGGAATGGATGCAGGTGCTGTATTATTTCGCACTCAAGATCAATGCAAGCGCGGTCCTTCCTTTCTACACCGACTTCTTCTCCTCCTACACATGGAACACCAACTCAACCGATATAATAAGCAATTACAACCTGAGGCAGCCTGTCTTCTATGAATTCCAGTCCCTTGCCACTCTGTACGGATTACCCGCGTAGCATCAAACGCCTGCCTGTAAACGGACCTGTTTTTTTAGGCGCGCCCATTCAGGCACCTTCCTTGTTTTCCTGATTGCGGTGACGACGAATATGTTTGCCCGTGCGCCTGCAATCGTTCCGACGACTGTACTTATGCCGATGCCCTCTTTCATTGTGGCGGTAGAGGGAGATGACAGCTGTGCTGTCAAAGCCCTGCTGAACTGCACCGTGAATGTTGCGTATGGGCCGGGTACTGCTGTTATGTTGCAGACAGCGGATGAAGTGTAACCTGGTGCTGCTGCAGATGCCTGGTATGCGCCATTTGTTTCCGTGATGTTGATGCACGGCGTGGTGGATGTGTGTGTAACCCTGTCAACCGTCGCATTCCAGTGTTTGCCAGCGGGCAGACCGCATTCATCGTATTGCCAGCGCGCATGTAATTCGGTGAATGTGACGGCTGAAGCGACGATCACTCCACCGTCAAGATCAACTATGATTGGCGTGACAGTCTAATCTTTCACAAAATCGGCAAAGTAATACAAATCACGTACTGCAACTTTCCCTTTGGTAAATTGCAGATGACATGTTTGACAGGAAGAATACCCCGGATGTAAGAATTGTATTGAACCTCAGATCCGGGTGCAACTCCATCTCCCGGGACCGATCGAACCGTGATAAATGGTCCGAGTTGCAGAATTTCGGCTCGTAGGAAGTTTTTTACCTTCGACAACACATGCTAACATGTGCGCGGCAGAGGGGGAGCGGCTCGCATACATCTGGCACTGGCAATCATTGCCGTGATTCTGTTATTCCTTGCGTTTTCGGAGGCCATGGGGATGGCTGGAGCTATTGCCATTACAGCCGTTGCCTTGCTGCCTGTGCTGGTATGGGTGATTGCCGGGAGCAGGCGGAAAGGAATTGCGAAGATGATTACAAGATCCGTACGCAAGGATCTGAGGATGGGACATCCTCCCCGATATCTGAAAGGCAAACCTGCGGAGCCGAGAGTCGGGAGGCGGTCTCTCATTGTTATAATCGCAGTCTTTGGCCTTACTGCAGCGATCATGAGATTTGCACTCAAACCTTTGTTTCCAGGCGATCTGAAAAACTTCACCACGGAATGGATTTCATTCGTCTTCCTGTCGCTGGTTGTTCTGGCAAGTCTGCCGTTCGTTTTGATTCCGGCATGGGTCAAGAATGACGCAGGACTGAGAATCTGTGACAGTGACAGGTTGCTGGTCACTGCGCCTGGATCAAACGCCGTCAGGTTCATCACCGGAGCGGGGCTGCTACTGTCCCTCATCTATCTTTTCAATACACCGTACGACCTGTTATTCCTTGTAGTGATGGAGTTGATTATTGTGGGTCCCTCCTGTTACCTTGCGGTGGCCGCCTTCGGCGTTCTCATGGAAAGGAGACTGACAGCATTTATCGAAGCAGATCCGGAGTTGAATTCTGAGTTACGTCTGAGAATAGACTTCAGCGGATTGCAGGCGGCAGGTGCGGGAACACAGGCAGCGTCAATCATACATTTGCAGAAGGAAGTCGAAAATTTTGAATTAAAGAGTGACTGATCAGTTTTTCACATGAAAGCTTTCCTGTCACAGCGCTGTTGCGCCGCTGTGTCCGCATTACAGCCAGCTGCAGGGTATGCCTGCGAATGGCGATGAAAAGTCTGCAAGGATTGCGATAAAGCCCGACATAGCTTACTTCAGACTCATATGGGATGAGATATGCGAGCAGTACAGCGACATGGATCTCGACCATCGCCTCAGAGTCTACGATATCATAATGAACGCCATGAACGCGCTGGCCATGTCGGAGGGTCCATACTTGGGCGAGGCGGACATGAGCAGCGAGGAGTACGGATGGGTCAGGGACAAGAAGAGGAAGCGCAAGTGATCATGCGCAGATACTGTTGTATCTGCAAAGAAACATGCTGCCTGCATCCCTGAGTTCGTCCGTGCTGTAGTAGCATCTGTTGCACTGCACAAAAGAAGACATCTTTCTGTTGACAAGGAGTTCCACGGGATTCATGTCGGGGTTCTGCTACAAAGTGTCTCAAGTGTTACATACATATGAAATCATGTGTTAACTAATGAAAACAACTGTAATTGCTATGAGAATAGACGAGAGCACTTCTCTGCTTATCAAAAAACTGATCAAATACAATCTCGCCGACAACAGCGCCGATGCTCTCAGGTTCATAATGCTCAAAAGCCTAGGAGTTGCGCGGGAGGAAGTCGAGAGAAGAAGGAGAAGGCAGAGAAGCTGCTTTCACGATGGCAGTAAAAAGGCTTTCCGGAACTTCCTGCCGACCTCTCAGTGCAGTCGATGAAGGAGAGAGAGTGAATTGGACTATATCGACACGAACGTAGTCCTTTCACTCATCAATCCTGCAGACATAAATCACGATACTGCGTTGCGGCTGACCCGTGAGTCAAAGGAAATGGCAATATCCATGGTTACAGTCCTTGAAATGAGGTCCGTGATGGCGAAGACTACCAACTTGCGGGAGGAGGAGATTGAAGCATACGTGCAGTACCTTGACAGGCTTGGATTTGAGCTGAAGAGTATTGACATGGGCAAGGTATTCAAGAGAGCGGCGGAGATTTCGTTCTCTGTCAGGATGAAAACACTGGATCTTTTGCATCTGGCTGCCTGTTCTGAAACAGGCGCTGGCACATTAATCACGCTTGATCAGGAATTCGGAATTAGGAGAGAGGAGATACAATGCATGGGTATAGATGTAAGGCTGCAATGAACTGGAAGGGAATGAAAGCAGGATAAACCCGGTCCTGCTGCAACAGGTTGCACAGCATCAGAAATAATGAGAAGTGCAGTAACTATCATGGTCGATGCGGCCACAACATACATGATCTTGAAAGAGAAGTTCTTTCTCTGAGGCGGCTTTCAGCACAGCGCCCTGCTGTTATCGCCCCCGCAATCACTGTAGCAATACTGGTATAACTGGAATAGCCGTGATCGCCATTTCAGCAACCCCGCTTGTTTTCATAACTGCTACTGCTGCATTTCAATATATCAGCGGAGCAGCGCATGCACATAGTAATGGACAACCTGTCGGCACACTGGACACAGGATATAGTGAAGTGGGCAAAGTGTAACAGGGTTACACTTGTTCCAACGCCGACAAATGCATCATGACTCAACCCGATAGAGACGCATTTCAACGACATGCAGAGGATTGCACTGTCTGGAACAGACTTCAGGTCATGGAATGAGGTGGATGCGGCATTGCAGAAGGCAATCAAGTACAAGAATGAAAACAGGAAAGAAATGCTTGATACAAGGGACAGGAGGCAAAGGAGGAAGAGGCTGTTGTGGCGTCTCAGGAAATCCGGGTCTTAGTTTCGAAACACGCCACTAGAACATCAGGAAGTAATTCCCAGGAAATGTAGAAAGGAAAAGTAGCGGTTACACAGATGCCTGCATACAGGAGCCAATAGAAGGACAACAAGGCTGTGGATATCCCACATTCTCACCAAATTTCTTTATTGGTCTATGGCCGACACGCCACATATAAATAGAATAAAAAGATAAGCGTTCAAAAAAAGAGTGTGACAAAAAATGGAAGACTCGATTTTGAAGTATACAGTTTTTGCAATTGCAGTGCTGTTCGTTTTACCTGCAGGTGTTGTTCTGGGTGGATGGAACAGCGTTGCGTCTCAAAAAACTTTAACGAATCCCGCAACCGCTGTATTACCTCAGTATACATATCAGCGAAACGCTGTGTCTCATGTCACAAGGGTGCCAAAAAACAGATACAATGACAGAGTAAACGCGTTGCTCAATTCCCTGGAAACTGAAGGTACGCCCACCAGTGATATTTACCTGCCCAATTTTAATCCGCCTGTCACTATGAATGACGGACATGTCCAGCCTCTCTATCCCGTTGCTCCCGCACCGATGGGCATCGGTGATTTCGGGCTTAAGAATCAGAACGGTACCATCGTAGGCTACAACCTGACCACGAGCAGTATTGAAGGGACAATGACTGTGAACAATCTCAGCTCATCCAGCATGTCGTCGGCGCAGCAGACAAGCGGCAGCATCCAGCTTAACACTGTTCTTACAAATGTTACCCTCTTCGGTGTAACGAATTACACATACTGGACACAAAACGTGATTGTTTACAGCAACAACTTCCACCGAATCAAATTTGTTTTAAACATATGGAATTTTTCATCCTCAGCCGGCACATTCCCGAAAAATGGCATAGCAAAGGGAAAGGGAAGAGTCGTCGGCAACGAGGTTTACATAACTCAGGGTCCGAGTTTCAGTGTGGCTCTGCCTGCAACCGTGGATCTTTACACAAACGCATCACTGATAAACGGGGACAGCGCTGTGTTCTTCAACTACACACTCATGGACGCCGGTGTTATATCATCAGGGACTTTTGATGAAGTGCTGTTCAATTCAACGGGTGGCATGCCTCCCGGTTACAGCGCTCCGGCACCGCATTACCTGATCAGCGGAACCGTGACTACACCTCCACTGCTTAACGCAGGGACTCACACGCACATGGGATTCCTGTACGATGCGGAAATAATGATAGGCGGTCCGGGTGGAGGAAGCACCACAACAATCTACAACATAAATGCGACAATGGCACTGAAGTACTATAACACTTCATCCTCTGGACTTGTCAGCGTTCCTTCGGCGTTCAATTTCGGAACCGATACCGGTGAAACATCCACCGGCGCCAATGTGTGGTGGAATGGAACAACAGCCTTCCTTAACGAAGGTCCTTCGCTGCTGTACGGCATGTGGAACGTGTCGTCTTCCATGCCGCGCGGGTTCGGAGGTCGGGTTTCTCCTTCAAACGCATTTATGTTTGTCAGCGGCGGATCGACATTCAACGCTTCGGCCGATGCATGGAATCCGCTGCCACTCTCTGGAAATTACGACTTCCATGTTCCTTACGGTGAGGTTTCCGGTCAGATACTACTCAGCTACTACAGGCCGGTGAGTTTCACCATTTCCGCTGGAAAGAATTTCAATCTGCGAAGAAACCGGAATGCAGGCATATACACGCCGCTTTACGCTTTTGGCAACAGCCAGATTGCGTATATTGCGAGCGGCGGCAACGGATCGTTGTCGAGCCCATATATGCTTAGCGGCGTCTCTTCAGTCGCCTCCATAAGTCCGCTGTTTGATGAGCTTAACGACTGGTTGTTCCCCGTGTTCGCTGGCGTATTTTTCTGGAATGTTTCTGCACATGTGGAAATGAACGGAATGCCGTTGTTAAGAGTCATGTACGGCACACAGACGGCCAGTGCTGATTCTCTGCCGGCTGTGTACAATTATCTGAATTATGAGTTCTATGCCGACTCGAACATCTCACTCTGGAAATCGGAAGTGAGCGGCTACTTCACCAATAGTTTTCTTCCCTATGGCATAATATTGCTCGACAGTTCTAATATGTTGGTGGGCGGCAACAGACTACATGCAAGTGCTGTGGACTCCTTTGTCGGGCACAGGAACGGAGGCTCGGTCGCAATCCTGGGAGGCACAGACAACACAGTGTGGGGAAACACGTTTGAAAGCAATATGTTTACAGACCTGGGTTCGGGTTTACTGGTACGGTCTTCCGGCAATCTTGTCTATAATAACATGTTTCTTCAGCCTGTCAGTTTCACTGCGGAAAGCCCAAGAATCTTCTCCAACACATGGAACATATCAAAGCAACCCGCGAGTGCGATAAATTACGTAAATGGCTATGCGCTCACTGGCAGCATCATTCATGGAACATATCAGGGAGGAAACCTCTGGTGGAATTACAACGGTACCATCCCTTACAACGATGGAGGTCTCATAGGCACTGGCGGGGATTATGTCCCCCTGAACTTGCCGCCGAATACAACAATACAGGTCAGGCAGCCTACACGAATCCCGGATATAGCACCGATCAATTATACACTTGTCCATGATCTGAAAACAGTCGGAAGTTTGACACCGAACACAACACTGTATACAACTATCCAGGTACCGAACGAATCCTTCCAGAGTATCATCCTTACATACAACGGCCAGGCATATGGAACTGTTTACGATGTTGTCGAATTTCTGATCGTTAACAACGTTCTCGTGTGGCACAGCGTCCAGCCTGAAAACGGAAACTGGACAATAGTCGCCAACCTCACAGAATATGAATCGCTCTTCCATGGGAGTGTAAATCTGATATGGCACAGCCCGAATGGCGCGGTGAACGGTTCGTATTACACAAACGCGACATTGAGCTTTTATCCGGGCTCTAAACCGGCAGGCATTCCCAATATGGTCGTTCCGCTCGTCACCAGGGCGAGTCTTACCTATGGGCATCCAGAGGTAACGGTGCCAGTTTCAGTACCATCCGATACTGCTGCTGCAACGCTCCAGGTTTTCCAGCGCGGTAACACCTTTGACGAGTTCTGGTACGGCGACGAACCCTCCTACAGAGCAGTAACAGTTTACTCCGGAAACAAGCTCATAGCCAACGTACTGCCGTGGTATCTCGTCAACACCGGCGGCATTGACCTGTTCGCATGGAGACCTCTACCGGCACCGTATGACCTTTCTGAAGTGCCAACAAATGTGAACGTCACGGCCGCACTGGGCATTATTGAAAACTCTGGCAACATGGAGTTCAACATGACAGGCGTGTTTCCGTATGCTGCCAACTGGATGGTCAGTGCAAATCTGCTTATTTACACAAACCCAGCTGTAACCGGTGCGCAGCCTGTAAGCTACTTTGCAAATATGGGCAAGCCGCGGATAGTCACAAATGTCCCGCTGCCTTCAGGCGGCACAGCATCGGTGAACTCCTTCTTTTACGAGAACGTCATTAACAACTTTGGCTTCTCATCATCAATACATACAGTGACAGGAACGATAACAGTCTCGAAGAGAACAAGCGAAGTTTCATCCATGGACCAGTATGTGGTAGGCCCTGTGTGGGAAAACCTCACAGGATATCAGCTGACGCAATCCAGAATGGTCACAGTTTACAACGAGCAGGGGATGCATGATATTTTCATCAATGCAAAGACGACTTATTTCCCCATAGAGATGCAGACCGGTTTTGTATTCACAATCACGCAGACAACAAACGGCGGCTTCCCAATGTATGGCCCGTTCGCGCAGTACCTCAACAACATGTCAGAGGCTTTCGATGTTTCACACTTTTACACAAACGTAACGGCTAACGGCATAACAAGGACGGAAACATCCGTTTCCAACAGTCTCTACACAAGCGGCGATCTCTTTGCAGGCGTCATCGAGCTTACCAGCCCTGTCGCCGGCATTATCTCATCAATCACGGCAATAAAGGGCACCACACTGAAGACATACACATCGCTTGTCTACGGCTCGCAGGATGGAAGGCTGGTCCTTGAGTCTGGATACCAGCACGTACTCGAAGCGGTAAGCAACAATCCGCCGGGACCTGACTATTTCGGGACAATAACTGTAGACTTTGTCTACACATTTTGAGTTTGTTCCTAAATCTTTTCCCAAAACCTTTTACTGTTCGGAGTGAGATTATGAAAGCACACAGAAAGGTGGCAGCATTCATTGTGGCAGCGCTGGTGATTATCACAGGCTTCGCCATAATGATGGGGACAGCGGGATTGGTAAAAAGACAGAACGCGACGTCATCGGTGTCGGTGATCCGGCCGAATCCATATCGGCTCGTACCGCTGACCGGCAACGTGCCTTATCTCATATCCAATCCGCAGTTCAGCAGTTTTTTTACCAATATGGGACCGGCAAACGGCAGTACTGTTTTGAACGTGACACTCTATCTGGCCCTTACAAATCTGACATATCTTTACATTCTAGTGAATGAATTGAATACGCCAGGCAATGCTCTCTATCATCATTATCTGACACCCTCTCAATTTCGTGCTGAATTTTATCCTTCCAACGCCACGGTTTCGGCAATAAAATCGTATTACAGTTCAGAGGGATTCAAGGTGTGGTCATATCCATATGCACCGCTTGTAGTAATACTACAGGCAAACATAACAACAATCGATAAGGCATTCGGCATAACATTGTATGATTACAACACTACACTACCAACGGAAAACAGTTATACCTACCAGAAGTTGAGCTCGATATTCATTACCAACAATGAGAGCCCCAGTGTGCCGTTCATCTTTTCCCATGACATCGTCAATGTGCACGGACTCAGTTACGCATCAGAAGTATTGCTCACCAAGAGTGCGGTCGGAGGCGGGCTGTACCAGATGCAGGACAATACCGGGTCCCCGAATGCATCCCAGAGCATGCTGACGCCGGCAAATCTGGAACAGTTCTACCAGATATCGCCTCTGTTGTCCAGTGGATATAACGGGACAGGCCAGAAAATCGGCATAGTCGGAGTCGGACAGGGTCTTAATATGACAGCAGAAGAATTATTCTGGCATACGTATGGCATTTATCCGACGCATGTCCACGTTGTAAATCTTACCGCAAACGGCCTCAATACCGCACGGGTGGGTGGCGAAGAGTCGCTTGATCTCGAATGGTCTGCAGCCATTGCACCCGGGGCATCCATATACGACATACAGCAGGCATTCAATCTCACTGGTCTCGGTGACAACGGTGTCAGGCTCGAAATATATTACATGCTGAATGTCATAGACCCCAATACAATTACAAGCAGCTGGGGTGCATTTCAATATCATCACGATGCGGCATGGTCTGTGTCTTACACGCAGATGAGTCTTCAGGCGGTGGCTGAAGGCACGACGTATTTTGAAGGTTCATCTGATAGCCACAATATCAACTACCTGATAGGCGAGGACACGCCGTACTTTGTCGCGGTGGGCGGAATATACCCGGTCCTCAATTCGACCGGAAATATTGTCGGGCAGTATGCGTGGTATGTCCCATCAGGATCTTTTTACGGGCTTTCCGTCGGCAGCGGAGGAGGATCAAGCTTTTTCTATCCCAAACCCGCATATCAGACAAGTGAAGCGATTACCGTTCCCTCAACATATGCCAACAGGTCCATGCCTGATATTTCAGCTCCAGCATCGTCTCTCGCGATTGAAGTCAACGGCAATTGGCATGCCGGGGGAGGAACGAGCTTTGCTGCCCCCATCTTAGCCGGTACTTTTGCAGATATGGAATCCATGCTTGCGCACAGTCATGGTGTAACCGCATATCCGCTCGGATGGATACAACCCACGCTTTACAACCTCGGGTATAACAGCACATACGGTTACAGCGCATATACCAAAGTCGAATACCTTGAGCCTGGTGGAAGCATCTCCGACAACACATATCTGGGCAATGGCTGGAATGACTGGACAGGTATCGGATCTATTAATGCATTGAATCTCACCTATGATGTCTCACAGTATCCCGCAGTCAAAACAGTGGTGCCCCAATATACAGTCTCCTTTGAAGAAACGGGTCTTGCAGCCGGTCAGTCATGGACTGTAACATTCAATGGAACGTCACAAAGCACAACATCGGCAATCATGTCGTTTACTGTTCCGAATGGTACGTATCAATTTTCAATAGGTGCAGTTTCCGGATACAATATTTCAGTTGCTTCAGGGAATGTTGTCGTCCAGGGCAATTCAGCGCTTATAACCGTCTCTTTCATTCATCCATCGACACAGGTAAAAACGACAGCAAAAGCGGCACCGGCGCCATCCGTCAGTCCGTTATTCATTATTGCAGGTACCATAGTGGCGTTGCTCGTCGGTCTCGGTGCAGGTGTGTTGATAGCAAAATTCACATCCAGGAAACAGTAGTCCGCAACTCCCATCCCCAAACCATTTCCCTTTTATTTTTGCATGAACAACTTGTTCACTGTTCTGTTTGACAAATAGTCATGTGAACAGTTTCTTCTACGGTCCATTGGAATTAAGGCGGTTATTTTGCCTTAATTCATCGCTCCGTCTCCCCTTGTTTGACTCTCAGATTTATGTAATCATGTATTCGAAGCTCCGATAGGAAACCCAGTTCCATATCAAGGCAAACTTTCTTTGTCCCGTATGGCCAGTACACGGAATAGCTCGTGCTTTTTGTCGAGGCAATTCTCCTGAAATGCTGCACGTGAATTTCACCATGGAGCTGCTCCTGATCCTCAATTATCGCTGTATTCCGGCCATTTTCCCCCTGAATGAAACCAGCGTCCTTCTTGTCATTAGATGGGCGCCAGGCGATTCTCTAGTTTGCCTGGCAGATATCTTCTTACTCAAATCAGAATCACTGACGGATAGGCGCCCAACCAGCCGGACTGACCAGGGATGAATGTGAGCTTCTCCTGTTCCACATTAGTCCAGCCCTTCAGGTAAAAGCCTCGTTGTCTGTCCTCAGAGCCGTTACGGATCCCTGCGAAGGATGTCATCCGGCCTCCTTAAAACATTCGCGATATTCTTGCCTTTGGAGGAGAGTTTCATAATAGTTTTCACTGGTGGGCCCGTGATTCCGAAGTTCGCGGCGCACCGAATCCCGGCATATCAAAATTTGCCGGTTTCCCTGTGATTTCGTGAATGATTCAGAGCGGTTATCTAACTCCTCCCCTCGAACGTCTTAGTCACACCCTGTGCGGAAAAGTCCTTAGAACCAAGGAGACAGACAGCCGGACGCGGTCCGACATCACCTCCATTGCAAGGATGTCCCATTCATGTTCGGTAGCAACATTCATGATGGTGCTTTCCGGTTTTTGTTTGATGCTGTCAACAAGCTGGTGCCTCCTGTACTTCGGACAACATTGAGAATGGAGATTGTGAACAAATATACAGAAATCCTTTATGGCTACAGTTCACACCTGCCGATGAAGTTTATATGCATACATCTATCGCACGGTCGAAGTCATTGGGTTTCGCAACCTTTTCCCGGTAAAAACATGTAATGGTCAGCTTCTACACGAATGACTGCAGCATTTCAGAAAATGACCAGTGCGGTATCCGTATTGTTTCGAATCGACCGGTTAGGCTCGTTTAGACGTAAACATGAGTTGAATTTATAATGGATTATCTGTGTTACCGATAAATTATGTGGCAGAAAACAGGAGCATGTCAGAATGGATGATTTGGCTGTGTGCGATTTTCGACATGTCTTCGGATGCCGTCCCGATTATGCTGAAAGACCGGCGGCAACGCACTGTAGCGGTTATTGAAGAGGTGAGCTGAATTGTACTCCCAGGGTATGCTGGCTCTTTATGTGGCTGTGATAGGCATTGCTGTCACAGCCGTGGCAATTTTCTTCGGATTGAGGGGCTGGCTGACCGGAAGCAGGGATGAGTTCATCGACATCCGGAAACATCTAAGGGAAGAAAGGGTCACGACTCTTGCCACTGCAGCGTTCGGGTACTACAGCGGCCTGAAGGGGGATATGTACCACGGTGGAGGTGAAGGTGCCGAATACACCGGTCCCGTTCTATTCAAAAGGGATTGGCTGCCTGCCAGCCCTATGAAACTCGAGCGGGTCAGAATAATACTCGAGATGAACGCAGACAGGCAGAATGAATACGGCAGTATCCTGAAGAAGGCTTCGAAATTGCTCCCGCACAGACCGGGGGCAATCTGGTTCCACAATTACCACAGGTATTCGCAGGCTGTTTCAACACTGGACAGGCCGTCGCTCTTCAGCAACAGGAATGCCTACAGGCTGCTTTCTGTTGAGCCTGACCATGATTCATTCTCTTTGAGGTTTACCGCGGGAAAGTACTTTGACCACCATGACACCGAGGAAGTGCTGGCATATGAAATTGCGAGGTATTTCGTAAAACACGATGACGACAGGGCAGCGCCGGAGACATTGCCCAGGATGAAAGTCAGGGAGACTGCCGGATATCCCGCAAATTTCGGAACAAGATGCGCAGTTGCAGGCATCAACACGCTGACCGTTTATGAGAATGGGGGAAGATTTGAATTTGTGCTGCACAGGCGCAGCGAACGCGATGTAGCGCAGGGGAAGGGTTCGGTGCACGTGATACCCGCAGGCGAGTTCCAGCCTACAAACGACGGCGCGGAAGCACTCTCTGAAGACTTTGATCTCTGGAAGAACATAATGAGGGAGTACGACGAGGAGCTGCTGGGCACACACGATCAGGAGGCGAGGCCCGTACCCGATTATGCCGCAGACAAACCATTCAGGGAACTTGACGAAGCAAGAAAGACAGGGAGGCTGCAGCTCTACTTTCTCGGCGTAGTCATCGATCCCATAAACCTGAAGCCGCAGATCCTGACCTGTGCAGTATTCCATGGCAGTTCATTTCAGGAGATATTCAGAAAGCCTGTAACCAGGGACGATGAAGGGACAGTTCTATGGTCCGGCAGCGGGAAGAAATTCACGGGATACGCCTTTAATCCGTCAAATCTGCTGTCTCAGGCATCGTATCCGGCATCACCAACCACACAGGCTCTCCTGAGGATCGCCTCCAGGAACACTGAAAGGCTCTGCGGTGCCGGTTAGGGGTGGATCAGATGAAATGCCAGGATCGTAACACGACTCGGGCTGCAGGCAGACAATGGAGAACAGCGGTGTTCCGGCAAAACGAAGCTGTCAATAGGCAGATGAACACGGTTTTCCAGTGAATGAAGCGCCGTGCGGAATTACCTGTTCCTGCATCACCATCGCAATTTGCGAACGATCGTTGCATGGGACAATGAGACTGAGCCTTTTTCCTGCGTCAGCTGGCATACACGGAGCCGGGGAAGTGCCTGAAGACAACATGGACAATGTTCTTACACTGGCCTGGAAAATGGTGTCTACAAACGATCGCGATAATCCCCATTGCCAAGACAGTTCCGGTTTTGCGTGATCACGGCGCAGTTAAGAGTGATCTGGGGACAGACAGCTGTTACCGCGCCCATGAGAAATATAGAGTGGCAGATCACAGACAGTTTAAGGCCCTGTTCTCCCACAAAGGGCAACCGGATATACAATCCTGCAAGCTCGGAGCACCTGCAGGCACTCTACAGTAAGCAATCAGGGATAACCGATTCGCCTCCATAGCATCGATGGTGTTCATTCAAGCATCCCTGTTCAACCATTTTCATAACCATGATGCGAACACGTGCATGCTTCAGGCACGCCGGGATACTGAGGCTTGAGCCCGATACCATCCAACGGTTCAGGGATTGCCAGCGACGGCAGAGGAGGCAGGGAAGAAATCTCAAGGGAGCACATTTGGCCGCCATGTTAATTTACATCTGCTATCTGGTCATCGCGTTTCGGGCGCCCATTGCTGCAGGCACCGGGGGCATCGGATTTCGGCAGCAACGATCTTTTCACCTGAAAAACAGTATCCTGTGTATGCCTGCACCCACTGTGTTCGTTGTGACACTCGCATCCTTCTTCAGATATGATTGAGCGGTTTATCTGCACTGGAAGTGCTGTTTCGGCGGCTTCGAGTCCGGTATTTCAAGGTCGCATGAACAAGTGCCGATTTCACAGTCGTAAACTGTATTGCCGCAGCCGGGCCGGTTTAATGGCCGGCAACGCTTCCCTATGCGCTGATGCCAGGATCAAGCGGCTGAAGGACACTGTTGTAGCTGCTTGACTGGGAACTTCCAAGGACAAGCGGGACATAGTCCCCTCCGTTCGCGATCCAGCCGTTGTCGTTGAATGGAAGTTTCAGTGTGCTGCGCGGGTGATAGTTGTACCAGAAGTTACCGCCCAGGTATGAGCCGCCCGTAATACTCACTGGCGGAATTGCAATTCCATTGAACGTGTACGGCATTGCATTCTTGACAAGCTGGAATGACACATTCCATGCGTCCATATAAGTCGCGCCGGCGAATGTGTATATGTTGAAGTCGGGGCTGATCGCCGGAAGATCGACAATGAACGCATTGTTGTAAATTGTATCGCCGGATGAGAAGACGCTGAGACCGGTCGGAACCGTGGCAGGATATATGGGTGCCAGCTCGAATTCGAAGTAACGGGTCGGGTGAGTAACCGAAATACCCGCGAGGCTGTTTTCTGCAAATACATTGCCCCATACAAGCACATCGGTGCTGTTGAATATCAGCGCTGAACTGCCCATGCTTGAGAAGTAGTTTCCGGCGATGAGCACGCTGCTTGAGTTCCATACGATGAGATTCGCAAGAGGGAAACCGTACAGGAACACTGGGTACCAGCCGCTAATGAATGGCGATCCGACTATGCTCACATTCGAAGCGCCGTACGTCTCAAAAGGCATGTAATTCCATATCGGGAATCCGAAGAATTCGAGTGCAAACTGCTGTGAAACCGGATACTGTATATAGAAGGAGGGCAGGCCCATCAGCACTGCATAGGATGATGTGTTGACCAGCATTACTCCAGGGAATACCGGGAAGAAGAAGTCATTCAGTTCGCCGAACAGCTGGTTTATCGGGTTTATCACAGTCGCAGTGATATTGTACGGGCTCTTCATAGTGCCATTGCCGCTGCTGGAAAGGTTCGCAAGCTGCATATTGTTAAATGCAAACAGGGGTGTATACACTCCCTCCGAGGCGTTGGCCGTGAGCATTACAGTCATATCCGGTCCCATCTGCAAATTGTACTCCGGCTCATAGTTGCTCATCAGGACCGCACCGGAATACACTCCCTGAGGGAGGCTGAAGTTGAACATGCCGTTCGGAAGCACAGGCGCCCATGCGGCCGATGTGTTGTTGAATGAGCTTCCGCCGCTCACAAAGAGAAATGCATTGGACGGACTGACAGTGCCGCTTATCATGATGTCCGCTCCGGCCTGTGAGCCAGAGGACAAATTCCACATACCGTAGAGCAGGGACGGCCCTGCTGTCAGGTGGGCCACTGCATTTTGAGTCCAGTAGACTGCAACACCCTCGGATGTCTCACCGGTGTCCGTCCCGAAGTCAAATGCGGACTGCACATTGTTGTAGACTCCGGTTGTTGAATTCAGGTACTGCAGCCGCATTGTGCCATTTATGCTGTAAATTGATGTTGTGCTGCCGCCTCCGGGTCCGCCTATCATGAGCTCGGCATCATAGAGCAGATACCCGGTCGGCGTGACTGTGGTGCCGCTAATCAGATAGGGTGCCGGCATTGTTGGCGTGGAAATACCGGGGGAAGTTGAATTGAAAAGCACCTCGTCATAAGATCCGCTTTTCGTGGAATGCAGGGTAGGGGAAGAGATGGAGTAGTTGAAGAACACGGCCGTCCTGTCCTGAAGCACGGTGGAGTTCAGATAGAGATTGACGGTGAAAGGATAGCCAACGCTTATCGTTGGTCCCACATCAAAATAAAACACAGGTGCTACTATGGTTCCGTTGTGTTTGTACAGACTGTTCTGCGTGAAATCAAAGGCAGGGCTCGAAAAGTTCCATATGTTGTCAAGGAAGGTCAGCGTGTGCGTTCTCTGCGAGTAAAAAAAGACATTCTGTGTCCAGAAGCTGTACGCAGGAACACCGAACAGGGTTACATTGTCCAGTACAGCATTGAGCTGAACAGTGACCGTCTGAGGCGCATCATTCAGCAGATAAAAGGGCTGGAGCCCTTTGAATGCTATGGTTCCTTCTATGCTCGAAGTCGTGGTGTTATAACCAACAATGCCTGAGCTTGTGTTAATCAGGCCGAAATCACCGATCCCCATCGGAGCCGGAGAAGAGGTGTAAAGGGGAGAAACCGTTCCCTTTGTAATCGAGACCCTGGCATTGAAATTGGGCAGGAGAGCATAATTAACAGGAACATGCCTGGATCTCAATTCATTCAGAATATTTGCCGCCCTTTGATCCGTGCTCCGCGGCTGCAGGGGAAGAGCCGAATTCAATGGCGCTGCCGCACTTTTACCGGTAAACGCTTTATCCGGCCCGGTGTGGACCGTGCCCAACGCAGTACCGAATGCGACCAGCAGCAATGCAACACAAAACACTGACAACAGAGGTTTCACTTACTTCCCCTCGGATAGAATCTCCAACTCGATATTTCAACTTTCCTTGCAATTTTATGATTATGTCCAGAAATCCTGACTTAATGCTTAACCGGTCTGTAATTGCACAACAGGTTCCTGCCGGTGGTGTTGCCATTCAAAGCAGGGAGAAAGCAGGAACATGTCTGAACGGATGGTTTGGCTGCGTGCGATTTTCGCACTGCTTTGCGCTTCCCCCCATGTGTTTCGTTCGCTTCATCCGAGGCACGGTTCCTCCAATCCACACGGTCCGGATGCCCGCGGGACTTTGCGTGATCAGGCCGCTTCCCGGACCCTCCTGAGGGCCATGAGTGCCGTCATTGTAATCCGCTTGCTGGGCCTGCCCTCTTTCTCAAGTGCAAATTGCCTGTATCCCTTTAAACCGTTCCAGGGCAGCGTAATGAAGTCCTGATGCACCCTGTCCGGAAGCCATGTGCCTTTCTTCTGCCGTTTGTTCCGGGGTATGTTCAGCGTTCGCGCCAGGTATAAAGGCGGAGGACAATGACAAGACCGGCGAGAGTAGAAATGACAAGCAGCGCCGCGTTCAGCAGCATGCCGCCGACTGTCACGCTGGTGAAACCGAGCGCCCCCTGGACCAGGAGGGCGGCATAAGTGGCCGGAAGGAAGTGCGCCGCAACCTGCCATGCGGGAGGCAGCACTGAAAGAGGATAGTAAAGCGGAGAGAAGATGCCGAGGAATGTGAAAACAAGACTGCCGACAGGCCAGACCTCCATCTGGCTCCTGACACGGCTTGCCAGGGCAAGGCCGACAGCCGAATAGAGTATCCACACTGCGAAGATGGAAGCCACGAGAACCAGCCAGGCCTCCGGCGAAACGTGCGTCACAAACGAGAGCAGTATGCCTAATACGACAAGAGCCGGCGCCGCAGGTATGAGGTTTGAGAATGCAATGCCGAAGAGATAACGGATGCGGTCAAGAGGGGAGGCTGTGAACAATTCCTGCAGTTTCATCTCGAGGCGCATTTCAGCGGCATCGCTGAGGCACCAGCTTCCTATGTTCTGTGTCGTGAAGAGCATGGCGCCTGCAACCTCGAGCGGAAAGTATTTCGGCTGCGATATCAGATGCAGGAAGTAAAGGAAGAAGAACGGCAGAAGCACCGGCACAGCAACGGCGATGGGATTGCGTGCAATCCATCGCCAGCCAACAAGCGCGAAGGCAGGAAATATCTTCCCTCTGCGTGTTCCGGCTGTCGCCATCCCGTCACTCCCGTCACCTTTCATGTGTTCATGCCTCCCTTGCCGTGCGCCTTGCCATGTAGATGCCGAAGGCGAGAAAAGCAGTGGCCTCAAGCGCAAGAGAAATTGCAGCAGTGAGTACCTCCAGGCCCGTGAGCGCCGCCATGCCGGCAGCATTTTCCACCAGCGCAACGGAGGAACTGGTCGGTATGAGCAGTGCGACAGTGCGCAGGGAGGCCTCGAAGTACCGAAGCGGATAGAAGACAGGCGGGAGTATGCCGAACATGTTGGTGAGCAGGCTCGAGTAGGGCCATATGGTCTTCATGTCCTTGAACCTGGTCGAAATGCTGTAGCCCAGTGCGGAGGAAAAGGCCCATACCGACAGGAGCGAAAGAATGAGCGCGAGTACGGAAAGAGGATTCATCGGATGCAGTATCTCCAGAAATGCGAAGAGGAGTATTACCGGAGGCAGGTAGGCAATCAGTATGCCCAGGGACATGCCGAGGAAGTACGACTCGGGGGACAGCGGACTGGCATGGTAGAGCTCGTTCAGCTTGTGGTCAACACGTATATAGGCGGCCTCGTTGAGGACACGCTGCCCGACGAGAAACATGGAATATGACAGTGAACCGATGAGTGCAAATGAAAGAAGGCCCGGAGCCCATACCCAGACAAAGACGAGCAGTGCCACCTGCACAAGTGAGCCGGTAACGACGGCAAACCACTCATGGAGCTGGACACGGATCTCCGTTGCCATGAAGCTGCTCATGCCGGTCCACATCATACCCATAGGCAATCCCTCACTCCTCCCCTGCATCGATTGATCGTCCCACGATCCTGAGGAATGCTTCTTCGAGCGTCACCGGTCCCACCGTCGCGGAAAGGCCGTTATGCAGAGCCAGGGCCATTACTTCGTTTATCCGCTCAGGGCTGGTGATTAGATGTATCGTTAACCCGTCCGGAACGATTTCACCGAATGTCGAAAGCTGCTCCCTTATCGCCTTGCCGTTGGCGACCGACACCTTCAGCGTCCCCCCGACCTGCTGTTTGATGGAGGAGGCGGTGCCCTCGATAAGAACGCGCCCGCCCTCGATGACGTAGAGACGCTGCGAGAGTTCTTCAGCCTCGTCAAGGTAGTGTGTAGTCAGCAAAATCGTGGAACCCTGCAGCGTCAGGCTGCGCAGTGAATCCCATACTTTTCTTCTCGCGAACGGATCCATGCCTATCGTCGGCTCGTCCAGGAAAAGAAGCGGCGCCTTGGTGGCTATGACAGTTGCCACCATGACCCGCTGCTTCTGCCCTCCGGAGAGCGTGACTGACAATCTGTCAGCCACTGAATCCAGTTCCATCTGACCAAGGGCCTCCGCCACCCTGGCCTTCGCCTGTTCCCTGTCTATCCCGCGGGCCCTCAGGTAGGCGTATATCTGCTCGCGGGGTGTCAGATGGTAGAAAGGTTTGCCCTCCTGCGGGACAATTGCAATGAGCGGCCGGACCTGCTCCGGGTGGACCACCACATCGCTACCGAAGATTTCCAGCGTACCCGATGTCGGCAGGAGGAGGGTTGAGCAGATGCGCAGGAAAGTGGTCTTTCCTGCGCCATTACGGCCGAGGATGGCTATCCGTTCTCCCTTCTGGAGTGTCATGGATACCCCTTTGAGCGCCTCAACGGCAGATGCACCGCGAGGATGGTATGTCTTCCTGAGTCCGACAGCCCGGAGCGCTTCACTGGTCACGGATAGCCCGAAGCATACCGTCATATAAGAATAGCCCGGGTTGCAGGCAGCAGCTGCAGAAGCGCGGATTCACGCCGGATTGGGCAGGAGCCGGAAACATTCATAGGAGGCAGTCCGGTCGCTGCATGTAAATTTCACTGCACTTATTCCTTATCAAATGAATTTGGATTTTGCGGAATGTTGTCACATTTTCCTAATCGCATTCCTTTCCTGTAGAGAATTTTGCCCGACTGAAAAACAAGCTATCAGCATACATCACCGGAGAGTGGCGGATTTTTTTGCATAATGCATAATAACAGATATATCCGCAAGCACATGAATTGAGTGGCCTGGCTGACTCTGGATTTCCTTTTCCCGGCGCTCCTTTCCGTATTTTGCATGGTCTGTATTTTCGTCACAGTGATATAAGATGCACTCCATCGTCCCCCGGAGATTAATATGGCCAGGCAGAATGTCGCCGACTTCCTGATAGATGCACTCATCTCCTCGGGTGTGAAGAGGATCTACGGCATTGTGGGAGACTCACTTAACGGCATAGCAGATGCCATACACAGACGATCCGGAGAAATTGAATGGTTCGGTGTACGGCATGAGGAAAGTGCCGCTTTTGCGGCCGGTGCAGAGGCACAGCTGACGGGAAACCTTTCAGTCTGCGCCGGCAGCTGCGGCCCCGGCAACATGCACCTGATAAACGGTCTTTACGACTGTTATCGCAGCCGTGCTTCCGTGCTTGCCATTGCTTCCCATATTCCCAGCAGGGAGATAGGAAGCAGGTATTTCCAGGAGACCCACCCGGAGCTGCTGTTCAGAGAATGCGCCCGCTACTGCGAACTTGTGTCGAGGCCGGAGCAGATGCCGGACATACTGGAGGTTGCGATGCGCACCTCGATCACCGAACGCTGCGTCTCCGTAGTGGTCCTTCCCGGCGACATTTCACTGATGGACCTTTCAGATGAAGCGCCCGCTGTTGCAGTCAGAACGGAGCAGCCCTCTGCCCGGCCGCCGGAAGATGCTGTGAGAAATGCGGCCGATATCCTGAACAGCGCTTCAAAGGTGACTATATTGGGCGGAGCCGGATGTGAGGGCGTCCACACGGAACTTATTGAAACTGCGGGCATACTGCAGGCTCCGATAGTGCATGCACTGCGCGGCAAGGAATTCATAGAGCATGACAACCCCTACGATGTGGGCATGACGGGATTTCTCGGCTTCGCTTCCGGTTATTACGCAATGATGAATTCCGATGCGCTGCTCATGCTCGGGACAGACTTCCCTTACCGCCAGTTCTACCCCCAGCATGCGAAAGTCATACAGGTGGACATTCGCGGAGAGCAGATAGGCAGGAGAACAAGGGTTGATCTCGGGCTGCTCGGAGATGTAAAGACAACGCTCATTGCGCTCAAGCCGTATCTGAAGCAGAAGACAGATGCGGACGGACACCTGAAAACCTCTCTCGACCATTACAGAAAGACAAGGGCGGATCTCGATTCACTCGCCACCGGAAAGAAAGGGAAGACGCCAGTGCATCCGCAGTATGCCGCAAGGACAGTCGACAGACTGGCGGCGGAGGATGCAATATTCGTCTGCGACGTCGGAACACCTACGCTCTGGGCGGCCCGTTATCTCACAATGAACGGGAAGAGAAGGCTGATAGGCTCATTCTCGCATGGATCGATGGCAGGCGCGCTTCCGGTTGCAATCGGGGCACAGGCGGCTTTTCCGGGACGACAGGTGATTTCGCTCTCAGGCGACGGCGGTCTTTCAATGCTCATGGGCGAGCTGATGACGCTCCGCCAGCACAAACTGCCTGTGAAGGTCGTCGTGTTCAACAACAGCGCGCTTGACTTTGTGGAGCTGGAGATGAAAGGCGCAGGTATTATTCCGTACGGGACAGATCTTGTCAATCCTGATTTTGCGAAGGTGGCAGAGGCAGCGGGTATACCCGGATTTAAGGCCGAAAAGCCCGAGGAGGTTGAGCCGGCGATTTCCCAGGCGCTGAAACATGATGGTCCTGCCCTCGTGGACGTTGCTGTCAACAGGAACGAACTCATCATACCGCCGGGCATACATTATGAGGAGATCAGGGGATTCACGCTATACATGGCAAAGGCCGTTCTGAGCGGAAGAGGCGACGAAGTGATCGATCTTGCCAGGACAGCATTGTTCAGATGAACACCTGATCCATTGAACATATACTGCAATTCTTCCTGCAGATCCTGTGTACTCTCAGAGAATGTGAGAGCAATACTTGCCAGGAGGCAGGCAAGGGACCTGCATGAATACCTGTTTGGTCATGGGAAAACTCCCATAATCAAAGGAAGTAAAAGCCGAAAGTCCACGCTGTCTCATCCTCATGCGTGCAGATTCAAACGTTCACTCTGAGAATCTCACAGTTATCTTCAGGCAGTGTGGCATTCT
This sequence comes from Candidatus Sysuiplasma jiujiangense, assembly GCA_019721075.1. Lineage (NCBI taxonomy): Archaea > Methanobacteriati > Thermoplasmatota > Thermoplasmata > Candidatus Sysuiplasmatales > Candidatus Sysuiplasmataceae > Candidatus Sysuiplasma > Candidatus Sysuiplasma jiujiangense. The sequence goes on along the minus strand of JAHEAD010000007.1, from coordinate 17,769 downwards.
TCCGGTAAATTCATATCGGCATTAAGCTGCGTCTCAATGCTTCTCAACACCTTTTCAGGTCCTTTTCTGTCAACTGTCACTTTGATGCCCCCATAATCTCCAAGACTTGTTTCCACTACCCTTCCAACGATGATTGACTGTCGCGGAGTCAATCATGACAGTTGTAATGTCATTCATTTCGTATGGAGCAGATTTTCAGACGTCAGGCGGAACGCACTTGCCAGGGGAAGACCATCGGCGCCAATCACAAGCCTTCCGCTTCCCGGATGCGCCTGACAGAATGCGTCCAGTCCGGCTCGGGAATAGACCCTGCCCCCGCCCTTTACCTCAATACCGAGAATATTTCTTTTGTCCCAGAGAACAAAATCTGCCTCCTGATTTCTATGGCGCCAGTAGGAAAGCCGAATGCCTGTTCCAAGGGACGAGTTCCACAGGTGCGCTCCAACTGCTGTCTCCACGATTCTTCCCCAGAATTCACGTTTCCTTTTAGCTTCCTGAAGTGTAAATCCCGAAGTGGCAGTCATAAGCGCGGTGTTGAGCACCAACAGCTTCGGCATGGATCCCCTTTGCCTCACCTTTGCGCCGGAGAACTTCTGAAGACCCGCAATCATTCCGGCCCCAGCAAGAAGTTCAAGATAGTGTGCCAGTGTCGTTGTGTTTCCCGCGTCCTGGAGCTGGCCGATCATCTTCTGATAGGAGAGTATCTGTCCTGAGTATTCACAGCCAAGAAGGAACAGCTGCCGAAGCAGTGCGGGTTTATCGACGCGAGTCAACAGAAGCACATCACGCGATATTGTTGTCTCGATCAGAGAATTCAAAACGTATTGCGCCCACCTTCGCTCATCATTCACGAGATGTGCAGCACCGGGATATCCGCCGTAAAATATGTACTGATCCAGATTCCATCCGAATGCCTGTGACATTTCGGTAAAGGACCAGTGAGGAACATGAATGGTTTCGAATCTGCCGGCCAAGCTCTCTGAGAGTCCGTGTTGAGTGAGAAGTTGAGCAGAACCCAGGATACATACATGCAGTCCCCCTCCCTTTGACACCTCCTCATCCCACAGCTTCTTCACCACTTCCGACCAGTCCGGTATCTTCTGCACCTCGTCCAATATCAGCAACCCTCTCCTGCCACCTTGTTCACCGGCTAGTCTCCTGGCGACATCCCACTGCTCTTCAATCCAGTAACGATCCCTGAGGCCGGGCACATCGGCTGTGGCATAATGGGCCGGTAATCCCGAATACTTCATCGCCTGAGTCGCCATAGTTGTCTTTCCAGCCTGACGCGGTCCTGTCAGGACTTGTATGAACCGACTCGGTTCTCTCAAGCGATTGAGCAGGACGTTCAGGATTGGGCGTCGGAACGGGTAAGCAGTTTCGATATCTGACATTTTACTCAATATATTAAGTAATTTTACTCATCAATTTAAGTATTTTGGTTGAAACATCTATTGCAATCTTGGCAAAAGCGATTTCATTCGGGTGTCAACAGGCCGACCAATCGCCCATGAAGATCTCCGTCAAGAAATTTCTTGCACGTTTTGTGCATCTCTGTTAAGTCAAAAATCAGAAAAGTTGTCACGAATGACAATGCATCATGCCCTGTAGTGTGCTTGACTTGTCCGCTTGGTTCAGACCCATCGATACTGTAACGCCGGACAGGCTGATTTCTGTCGAGTCTATGATAGAAAAATCTGAATGTCAATAACTCTCCTTGCGAATGCCTTCAATCCAGCTGAAAAGGCTGGTATTACAGGAGAGACCTTTCCAGTTACAGAAAATAAGCTACATTATTGTCGCTTCTGCCTAGGATGACACTTTCGGGCAGTCAACAAATCCAGTCAACTGCCTTGGTCGGCACACATTGGGCGGCTGCTCGCTTACCCTTCACTCTGTCCCCATTATTCCGAAGCTTCGACATATTCTTATCTTGAAATGACATCTCGCTCATAGATGCAGGAGGAAGAACCTGATAATTGGAATTGGCTTGAGGATCATTTGCACTTTTTCCAATTTCAAACCATGAAGCAGGTTCGCTACAAACTCACTAAGATACTTAATAACAATCTACTGCCAAATTTCACCGATCATTCAATTTCACATTGTGATCGCATCATTTCAGTGGCTCATCGATTGTTGGGCCAAAATTTGGCCAATAATGACACCAAATCACTGACTAAAGATGAGCTGTTTATATTTGCATTAGCCGTCTTGTTTCATGACGTCGGAATGCAAGTCCCCCGGGCCCATGGTATCAATATGCCTGTAGATGAACTCACTAATGACGAATACGCGGTAATAAGGGCATCTCACGGGAAAGCTTCAGGATATCTAGTCAGGGAAATTGCCAAGGGAAATGACAACATTCTTGAGGTAGGTTTGAGCGATGGTGGTGTTCGTCGATATTTGCCCTTTGTAGCTACACTCTGTGAGCGGCACCAATCGTCCGTTGAGTTTGATCCCCACGAAAATTCTCCTCTTGGCGAGGGCAACGTTCGCATTGGCGTTCTTACCGGTTTGCTCAGGATTTCAGATGAACTCGATTGTAGCTTCAGGAGAGTTGATATGAGCAAGATAGGTCAGTATGGGCTTTCTCCTGAATCCATACTTCATTGGCTCAACTGCTACTACATCGATGCTGTGACTATCGAAAACGGCTCAGTTCGAATCTGTGCTTCGTATCCAGATTCAATAAGCGGACCCGTAATTTCATATCTCTCCGAGAATTTGTTAGGAAAACTTGGCAGGGAATTAGGAATCGTTGAAGATGCATTATGGGATAATAACATAAAACTGCATTTCCCTCGAAAGCTACAGACTACGGATTCGGCCCTATCCTCAGTTAAGCAGGGTCTTCCAGAAAGTGTTCTCGATATTATCAGGCCAAGGTTGACTACCGCCGCACCCAAGAGAGTTGAGAGCATTCCATCTTCGGATGCCGACATCATCGAAGGCGATGACTGGATGTCTTATTGGAAATTCATCGGAAATCCTTTCATAGATATTCCAATGGCTTTTGGGTCAGATAGATTCGTTGAAACACCCTCTTCAAAAACGATCTTAAGCGAAGTTGGCGGTTATCTGCGTGGGAATAACGGCGAGTTAAAACTCTTGATAGCAGGAAGAGGATTTGGTAAGACAACACTGTTTCAAAGCATCAAGAGCAGATTTGATTCTAGGTATGACGTGATCATGACTGACGTCGCCGACAGAATTTCGAACGTCAGGACTTCAGCAGATATCTACAACATAGTCTGCAAATCGATATACAGAGGAGTTACAGGGAAAGGTGAAGATATCGACTCGGAGAGAATAGTCGAGGCAGTCCGTCTCGGCAATAAGAAGATCATTTGTGTTGATAGTCTTGACAGGTTGCCAAGTGATAAAGACCCACTAGTTGTCGATTTCTTTAAAAGCTCGCAATATCTGCTTTCGAGATTGCGGGAGGTTTCTATTGTTGTGTTCGCATGTGCAGAGAGGTGGGGTCAGTTTCTAAGTTCAAGTGAACTCTCATACGTGGGCTATCGAAACGCATGGGAGCTGTCTCCATTTAGTACTCAGGATGTACAAAACCTGTTGGAAAGACGACTAATTAGCTCAGGATCCTCTTATGATAAAGTGTTCGCACAAGGCTGCTCATCTTTGTTTAGAACGCTTAGTGGTGGCAATCCACGGCAAGCACTCATTCTTGCGGAAGCCATTTGCAGATACGGAGCTCAAAAAAAGCAGACCGTGATTTCCAAGGACTTTATCATCGAACAATACCAGAGAGATTTTGACAACGCCATTGGAAAATCCATTGACAGACTAGTGCTCGTTGACTCTGAAGCTAGGGATGGCATGATATCCATCTACCACTACTACTTGGAGATGGAAAGACGCGGAATGAATGCAGCAGAAGGATGGAACTACCTTATTGAACTCGTGGAGCGTGGTCTGCCTGCCGACAAAGTTCAACCCTCCTTTATTACTCCACTAAAGTATATCGCGAATCGAAGTCTTATGCTAAGCAATGGCTCCTCAGTTTATGCTGCTAACAAAGGGTTGAAATCTCTCTTCAAAGGGTTGAGGAAGGACAATTACTCCGTGAGGGACTTTGTGACTTACTATTCCACCAATCCAACCCCACCCGAGTCGAAGGATGATGATCTTGAGGTAAGATTCAAGAGTCCTTTACTCCTGGGTCCAGACATAATCTTTTACGAAAATGCAAGGGAAATTTACATAAGTTTGAGACGGTCCACTGCGCCTCCATTCCAGATAATATCTATGGCATGGGACTGTGTTGAAAATCTGATGTTTGCAATATTATGCAAGTTAGGAAATACTGATGTTGATGCGCTTATCGTGAAGAAAGAAGAGTGGTTCTACGAAGACAAATATGGTGTGAAGAGATATGTCACTGGCTCAGGGAGATTGCGAGCTGAACACGCTCAACTTGTGACTGGGAAATTACTTGAATGCCTAAAGTCTAAACACATCTGGATGGACTCTCTTAATAGCTTGATATGGATTAGGAGCGCAAGAGGGAACGTCGTACGCGGTAGGACGGAACATCTATCAAAGTATGGGAAAACCGACCAAGAACTATGTCTGAAACATTTGGATCAGGTATTCCGCGAGTTGACCAAGATTTACGGTTGATGGTGTTTCTGAAGCATTTGCTTATGTATTCTGCCAATGGGGATAATGATTGCCACGGAAAACCTCATCAAATAGGCCACTGTGGATTCCTTGATCGTGCTAGAGACGATATTGTCTCAAATCTGCCTCAATCTGCTATGATTCAATTCCAGAAACTGTCGCTTAATATCTGTTTGTGGTTCGGGTAGAATTTACGCCTATGCTTAGCATTTTAAGGTGTATTGCCCATCTATTGTTGATGGTGGACAGAGACTGAGGAGAAGGAAGACTGCGAAGAACGTACTCTCCTTCTTCAAGGAGCTGCGACGACACTATCCGGCGGAGCAGCGCATTCACATGATAATGGAAAACCTGTCCGTCCATTCAACAGAGGACATAATGAAATGGGCGAAGAAGAACAGGGTCTCCTTCGCACCCACACCGACAAACGCTTCATGGCTCAATCCCGTCGAAACACACATAGGTGACATTCAGCGCCTGGCATTGAAGGATACAGACTACAGATCAAGGCTGGAAGTCGATGCAGCACTTCAGAGTGCCATCAGGTACAAGAATGCGCACAGGAAGGAGATGCTCGAGAACAGGGAGAGGAGGAAGAGAGACAGGAGAACCGCAAGGAAAAGAGTTATCTGGAAATTCAGGAGACAGAACTCAGTTATTGAACACGGCACTAGATTAGTCAGTCGTGGTTATACTTCGGTCTTTGAAATTGACCTCTGCTTCCGCAGACTCATGGTGAAGTAGCTTATATCCAATAGCACGCACTGATCGCAAGCAGTCAAAATGTAATTGGACATCGAAAAGAGGGACCCCCTTTTGTAATCAGTGAAGTAATAAAGGATTATCTTGACCCCATTTTGTCTTATTTCCTGAAGAACAGGCACGAAGTCGGTGTCGCATGCAAGTAGTATTACGGTCTTGATGTTAGGGTAATTCTCTTTCGTGAGCGTGAGCAGATCCATTGTGAGCAGCGTATCTACTCCCTTTTGGCGATACTCACCATCCACGTATTGCAGTCTGCCTTCTCTGACATTAAAGCCTGAAATCCTCCGCACTCTAGAAGTGAAGCGGTCGTACCTCGCCCGCTTCTCTGCCTCTTCCGTTGTGGGAACAGCAGATTGAAAAGGGGGAGCTGTGTAAAGATAGACTTCTTCGCACCAGAGGTTCTGAGCCTTTGCTAGGTTTATCGCGAATTGGTTGATATCTATCTGGAGATAAGTGCCTCCTCCTAGGAACTTAGAAATCTTGCTGAGATACCCATCATCTATGAAAACAATAGTCTTATCCAACTAAAACCCACCACTTAAAAAACAAAAAAAAGAAAAGAAGATTATTTCATCCGGCGTCCCCTTGGGAACACCGGGGCTCATTGTGATCACTGATTATCACTTCGATATATTAATATATTCCTGATCAGAAGGTGCCGCTTGATAACCATAGAAAGGAGAAATGATTGCCGGGTGCACCTTCTGCGGCTGTAGTTGAGCCCGTCTTTCATAGTGTTTGACCCTCCACTGTCATTTTAGTGTCGTTTATCTGGTCTTGTCGACCAGAAGAAGAGAGGTGGGCCCTATGTGCCTGTATAATTCGAATAATTGCTTCAGTCTTCGTGACGTTGTTCTTTGCTGCAAACTGTACAATCCACCCGTAGAGTTCCGGATCCAGGCGGAATGTGACGAGTTGGCTTTTGATCGATTCTCGTTCCACTTCCTGCGCTGTTTCTACCGGATCTTGATTGGCATTGGCTATGAACCGTTCTTCAAAGACCTTTCTTCTCCCTGTTCTGACTTGACGATAAGCATTAGCCAGTCGCATGACATAATCTTCGTAGTCCTTCTGACGTTCAGGCACCTTTAATGATTGCAGTTGTGATTCCACGACGGGATTCTCAAGAATCGTCTGCAGTCGCTCTGCAACTGCCCACGGAATCACCTTTTCCTTGCGCATGGCATCCCCTTTTGTCCTGTACTTAACCGCTACCTTTCCACCTAGTTTTTCCTGAAACTCGCCAAGCTTGAGCGTCTTCGTCACTCGATTGGTATCAGGACGACCATCGTCTTTAAACCAGTTTAACCTCCTTGCAACTTCTCTCCTTTTGGTTATGTCTCCTCCTTCGATCTGCTCCATGATCTTGTAAATGCCTTTGGATATCTCCAGTGCGGATATCTCTCCACGGACCAAGTTTTCGTGAAGGGACGCAAGAGTAGCTTCTGCATCTGAAACATTTGACACAATACAGTCTGCGTGACTTTTGCCCAGCTGCTTTAGAGCCCTCAACCTTCTGCTTCCTTCGTAGACTTCATACTGGCCTGGTTGCCCAGGGATCTCTCTCACTCGAAGCGGGTTTTGCAATCCAGTTTCACTGATACTCTTTGCCAACTTGTCCACTTCATGCTGGTCCCGTTCAATGTCTCCCATCCTAACATTCGACTCGCTGATAATCAGGTCAGGTATTGCTATCTGCCTTCTCACACCACTGACACGATCTGTCATTGCCAGCAGATAACTCGCTTTTTGTATTTAAGCTCTCTGTTATTCACTGTATTACAATGAAATACGATGCAATATACTGTATTCTGTTAAATGCAGGTATCTTATAGCCAGAGCGTCCTCAATAGTCGCTGTTCAAGTGGCTTTTGTATGTCACGAGAATGGCTTCTCCTTCATAAATGGTCCTGATGAGTAGAGTTCGGACTCCCCTCTATGTTACTTTAGTATATCAATCGCGGCTCTGGTTAAGCCCTAACTTCCGCTGATTTGCGTAATCTGTCCTGCGTATCGTTGTTTTTGAGTGCAAATCGACAGACAGATCTAAATAGTAGATTGCTTGCACTCCCCATTGAGGGGACTTAGCTGACTGGGCACTGAAACACAGAGTGAAAGATACCGATATAAGGCATCTTAACGGACAGTAATACCTTTACCGTGTAACAAGCAAATATGATCCGGCAATAAAGAGGTCAAGGAAGATCAAACTCGAATGTCCCGGAAAGATAACACCCGACGGTCTTCTCAGACCGAAGGCTGTCAGGATGATGGATGAGCTGCAGTCCATAACAAACAGGGAGTACGGTGTATCGACATTCATACTTTCCGAATGCTCTGACACAATAGACCTTCTGAAAGCACACTTCCCAGATGAATGGAAAGAGATTGCTGTGTGCTCTATAATGCGGTTCTTCCATTCGGCGCCGATGAAGAATATGCTCCTGCACTACGTGTCATCGCATCTGTTCGATGCGCTGCCTGATGCAGGGATATCTCCTGAAAGCGTCAGCAACCTGCTGCACGACACAGGACTGAGAAGGCAGAGAGTTGTCGATTTCATGTCAAACTTCGTTCAGGGGGAGCAGTGCGTCATAGACCTGTCGCACGTGTTCTCAAAGAGCGACAATATGGTGGAAGCCACGCTCGGCCACAACTCCGGTGGTGGCTTCATTCCGCAGCTGAACAATGTCCTGCTTACATATGTCAGTGGCAACCGCCTCTCATTCTTCAGGATGGTGCAGGGGAGCATAGGCGATGTGTCCACCATAAAATTGACGATTAAGGAGGCCGGCATTTCATATGCCGATGCCTTTCTGCCATGCTCCTCGACACGGTGCAGATGCCTGTCCTCCTGTACTGTGCAACCAGCTGTCTTACCCTCCTTGCGGTAACGCTATACTGTATGGCAATACGTGAGACAGACCAGTCTTTCCTGTGGACTGTATGATTGCAGATGAAACGGATCTGTGTCTCGCTTAGTTTGGCCACAGGGGTTATCGGAGGGGGTGAAATAATTGTTGTGCTCGACATAGTGCGAAACAGATGTCCTCTTCCAAAGCACTACCCCTGTCCTTTTTAAACCACTCTGTGAAATTTCCGAAACGGACGCCCGGGCATTTAGCACTCTTGATCCACGGGCAGAATTCTGCCCGTATTTTTCGACCCCTACGTGGCTTTTTCTCTGACCCCTAACATGTGGCCCTGAAAAAGCGGTCACATGTTCGAAACGGTCGTATGTATGACCGCATTTATGACCGAAATGTGACCGTACAGACTCTGGCCTAAATCAGACGGCAAAACGAGACAGTGCTCAATGCCCTTTCCGCAGGCCGCACCTTGCAGAGGTAGCGGCAATGACGGGCCCATCAGAGCGTCAGGCAAGTAGAATCTGGCAGCAGGCAGGGTTATATAAGGCGAACCATCCAGAAGAGACCCGCCCACCGGCATCGCAACCCGACACCGAAACCATCGCGCTGACCGAAACCGAGCGTGCAGCTATCAGCAGATCAGCAAGAAACACGCTGGCGAGAACAATCGAATCTCGATGCGCAGGTCAACTAAATTGCCCACACTTAGTGTTCCACCCTCCCCTCTGCAATGGGCATGCAGGAGAAGATCCGAAAATCGGTAATGGATGAGGTGGTCAGCCAGAATAACAAGCATTCCAGACAAATTGTGTAAAATGTGTATCAGCAGATTTTCTGATTTGCTCGGCGGCCCACATGACCTATTGCCCGAGAGCCGAGACATTAGCCAAAATCGCCCTCTACAGCTTGATTGAAAAGGCACTTTCATCCTCGTAAGATTGGAGTACAGATATCGATGACTTGAAAGCGCTGCCGGCGGATGCTGGGAGATGTGCTCCTAATTTGCTATGATCTTTGCGAGTCCTTCCGGCCTGCACCCCAGCACGATCGAGTATTTCATGCTCCCGGAGCATTTAGAGGAAAGTTAAAGAAAATGTGGCCTTGCACATAAAGTGTAATTCCAGTGTGTTCGTGAATTGATTTTTATTGTGGGCATCCCATCCTGGTTTAACACGAGCACGAAGCTCAAAACCGGGGATGGGATGCTTGAGAAGAGATAGTGCAAACAGCATACGTAAACGTTGCGGAAGCAGGTGCCATGAAAGGAAGAGGGACTGGAGAAAATACAACGAATGGCAGTGCAAGGAGATCGTCCTCGCATGCACTGTGTTGAGAGGACTTGTAGACAACTCAAGGGTGCATTACTGGGAGAGGAGGGACGGCAGACCCAGAATAGCCAGGAGGGACATTGTGCTGTGCCTCTTGGTTAAGGCATGCCTCAATGTAAGCTGCAGGAGGCTCACAGGTTTCCTGAGCCGTATACCGCACTTCAGCACACTTGCGGCATACAACAGGATGCCTTCCATGGAGGTCACGCTGAAATCGCTCCTTGGGCACACTGCAGAGGGTGCATGGAAGGAGGAGTCTATCATCGCGATTGACTCATCTGGCCTGCTCCTCCACGGCTCAGGCTCATGGAGGAGCAGCAGGTACAGGGAAGGGAGGAAGGATTACGGAAAGATACATGTGCTTTCAGGCACAGATTCGCTGATGACACTGGCTGTAAGGACAACGAGAGGGACATGGGATGACAGCACACGGCCCGGTCAGCTCATGAATGAAGTGACGGAAGGCTCCACCGTCACAGCCGTGGCAACAGACATTGCCTACTGGAATCTCTACAGCGTATGCGCTGATAAGGCGACATGGTGCGCAGCGAACGGGACTGGCGCATATCGATGCAAATTTGTCTTTTCAGTTTCGGATAGAATGCGTGGAAACCCGCATGGCGCAACCATTATCAAAGTATCGATATATTCGCTGAGCAATGGCAGGCGATGTCATAAATTTCAACGTCTCTTTCTGGAAATCACAACTGGAACAGTTGGGTTATCCGGTGAAAGAAGAGATGCTGGATATAGAAACATTGAGAAAACAGCGAGTGTTCCCGCCTAACTTTCAACCTGCCAGAGTTTTAAGCATGTTTTCCAACAGCTTCATTGAAATCGCGATCGTGGAGGTTGATTCGGGCTCCGGCTTCTCGAGGAGTCTGTGCACCCAGACGGCAAGACGCTGGAAGGAGAACAGGCTGCTGAAACCGCTGCTGCTGTTCACAAACAGGTATGAATCCTTTGCCGTGATAGTTCCGGGCAAAGGCGCTTACGGTGAGGCGAAGATACTCAAACTCGCCGACCGGCTTTACAGGACGGACATCGAAGTGCTGAACTCCATCAGATACGTTGACAACCCTCAAGAGCTTTCACATCTCTACGACACTTCATTCTTCCCCTATGAGAAAGTGCGCGAAGAGTTCTTCGAAGGTTATCGGAGACTCTATCAGGATATCGAGAAGGCAGTCAGGCCGTTTCTGGGAAAGCACAGCACATCGTATGCGCAGAGATTCCTTGGCAGACTCATGTTCCTCTATTTCCTGCAGAGGAAAGGCTGGCTGAGAAAGAACAGGAGGTTCATCGACACCATCGAAGGCTATAGGCATCTCAATGAGCTTTTCTATGAAAGCCTCAGCAGAGAGGGTACAGATGGCATCCCCTTCCTCAACGGCTCCCTGTTCGAACGCGAGGAATACATGACCGATTCTATGGAACGGAAACTTGACCGTGTAATGGATGGCATGTTCAGGGATGCCAAGGACTTCTTCAACCAGTTTAATTTCACAGTTGATGAAACAGCCCCTCTTGAACTGGAGGTAAGCATCGATCCAGCCCTGATCGGAACTGTCTTCGAGAACATGCTGCCGGAGAATGAAAGGGGCGGCAAAGGAACGTTCTACACGCCCTTGAATGAAAGCTCATTCATCTGCAGGAGGGCGCTTGCTGAATATCTCGGCAGCCATGATACTGTCGAAGAAGCTGAAAAGAGTGAGAAATTCAGGGATGGATTGCATGCGCTCATCGCAGACATGAAAAGCAGGAAGAGCGAGAAGGAAGTCAGGGAATTGCGTGAAAGACTGCTCTCTTTGAGGGTGCTAGATCCTGCAGTTGGTTCAGGCGGGTTCCTTCTGGTGATTATGAACGAGATCATAGCGCTGATACAGGAGGCGGAAGCGATTGTAGGGTGGAAATCAGATCCGGAGGCACACAAGAAGAGAATATTGCCCAACCTGTACGGTTTTGACATAGAGTCAGAGGCAATCGAGATTGCCCGACTCAGGCTCTGGCTCTCGCTGATAATAGACGAGAAGGAACCTGAACCGCTGCCGAATCTGGATTTCAACATTGTCGCCATTGACGACTCGCTGCAGCTGCCTGATGGCCAGCGCACGCTTGACCAGGAAACGGAGTCGGTCAGGGAGCAGTACAACCGCATTCACGCCGTGTATGTGAATGAACACTCTCCACATGAGAAGGCAAAACTGAGAAAGGAAATGGCTCGCTTGAGTGCTGAAATATCGAAGCGGACGGGGAACAGCCCATCTGTCATCGAAATGCACATGCCGCAAAAGGCTCAGATACTGGTCATGAATCCACCGTACGTAAGGCAGGAGGGCATTCCACAGGCCAGGAAGAAATACTACACCGACAAGTTCGGCATCGACAGGAAATCCGACCTGTATGCGTATTTCTTCATCAGGGCGCTCAATCTTGTCTCAGACGATGGTGTCCTGTCCGTCATAACATCTGACAAATGGCTTGAGACTGGTTACGGTATAACCCTTCAGCGGCGGATAAAGGACAATATAGTCGCAATATACGGCCAGAGGGAGAGGAGCTTTGGTGCAGACATCAACACCGTTGTTACCGTATGCACTTCGCGGCCAAACAGCAAACCCGCCATAGATTTTACTTACCTCGAGACTTATGGGCTGGAAAAGGTTCGACTGCATTACGCCATCCCGAGGAAGGGCCTCCAGCCCGGTAAGTGGTTCTACCTTCGCGCGCCGAAGGTGTTCATGGAAAAGATACTTCCAAAACTCACACACAAACTCGGAGATTTTGCTGAAATTAAATTTGGGATTAAAACCGGCGCTAACGACTTCTTCTACATGAAGGACGTAAGCCACCTATACGAGACCGATTATCTTGCAAATCCGAAGAAGTTCGAAGAGTGGGGAGTGAAGACGAAGGAAGAAAGTGGGTTGAAGGATCAAGGGCTCATCTATGTAGAAAATGAGAGCAGAGAAAGATACGTAATAGATAGTACCGACGTCATTCCGGTTGTAAGGAGCCCAAAGGAGACTAATACTTACATCATTAAGAAGCCCAAAAAGTACGCATTTTATCCAGACATTAAGAGAGAACCAGGTCAATTTTCGCTTAGGTATATTCATCAAGCGATGAACCGCGAGTTCGTCATTCAGAAAGGAACCAAGAAAGGAAGTGTTGTGATTGGGGTCCACAAATTGCAGAGTGTTTCAAACAACTCTCCAAAGTGGTATAATCTTCGAAGGCTCGATCCTGCGAATTTGATTTCTAACGAAGTTGTAAACGATCGGCATTTCACTTTATACTCTGTTAATTCCACATTGGCTTCTGATATGTTTGTACTGATTTATCCAAAGCAGACTGAAGTGGCGACTATTTTCTTGTATATGAATTCATCAATCTTTCACGTTTGTAAAGAACTTCTTGGTAAGAGAATGGGTGGAGGTGCATTAAAGATTCAGGTAAATGACTACGAACAGATGCCCGCACCGGATTTGGGCAAGCTGGATTTAGCAAACGTTGGTGTTTCATTGAACAGAGAAGCAAAGAGATATTTTGAAGAGGTCAAAATGGAAGACAGACAAAAGTTAGATATCGAAGTCTTAAGAGCTATAGGCGCCAATAATTTTCCACTAGCTGAGTTTTATAAAGAATACGTTGACCTAGTTGATGATCGTTTGATCAAGGCCGACAGGGGATTGAAATCACAGGGGGCAATAAATGACCAGGATAATTGACAATTCAAAGGAAAAACTGTCTGCAACCCTGAATAACGCTCTTGAAGATGCGGATGATATCGCCATTGCATCCGCCTACTTCAACGTAAATGGATATGGTGAACTGAAGGACGCCCTCAGGAACAAACCACTGAAGTTTCTTCTTGGCCGCGCCCAGACTGAAAGCGTAAAATGGGAAGAGGAGATTATCAGAGAGCTTGAGGAAAACGAGGACGAACGCCGTTATTTCGAACTTCTGCAGAACGCAGTTGAATTCTTTGAAGGTGAAAGGGTCAGTGTCAGGGCTCTGAAGGGTCCCTTCTTTCACGGCAAGGCGTACATCGGTGCCGCTCCTGCACTGGACAACCTGAAGAGAGGGATAGGCGTCGTGGGGTCAAGTAATTTCACAAAGGGAGGCCTTGTCACCAACAGGGAACTCAACATGCTGAACACGGATAGGGAAGTGGTCAATGAACTTGTGTCATGGTTTAACGGTGCGTGGGAGCATTCGACAGATTTCAAGGAGGAGTTTCTGTCGGTACTGAAGAATTACGTTACCACAAGGAGCCCTTATGAGGTAGCTGCAAAGGCACTGTATGAAACTTACAAGGATACACTTGATGTTTCTGTGGAAAGTCAGAAGGTGCTCGAGACACTTATGCCGCACCAGAAACTGACAGTCAGGGACGCGCTGCTCATGCTTGAGCGGTACAACGGCGTGGTTGTTGCAGACGCTACCGGACTTGGCAAGAGCAGGATAGCTCTCAGCCTTGCCCTGAATGCCATAAGGGAGGGAAAGAAATGCCTTCTCATAGCACCAGCAAGCGTCCTTGCCACCACATGGAAACATGAATTTGCCAAGACGCATATCTCTCTCGACGAAACCATCTCAACCGAGTCACTTTCCGATCATCCTGATTATTTCGACAACAAGAAGTTTTCCGACGTGGGCCTCGTCATTGTGGATGAAGCGCACGATTTCAGGCGCCCCTCCACTAACAGGTACGGTGCTCTAAGGGATCTGCTGCTCAGGACAAAGGCACAGGTGGTGCTAGCAACCGCCACACCGGTAAATAACAGCCTGATGGATTTGTATTCGCTCCTGTCGCTTTACCTTCCCGAGGATTGCATTACCGACATCCTTGACCAGACGCTCAAGGGTTTCTTCACTGCAAACCAGAAGAGATGGCTGAGGGGAGAGCCCATCGATTTGGAGAAGGTTCTTGAGCGCTTCATCGTGAGGCATTCGAGAAGGCTCGCGGTTGCGCTCGGCGAAGGGAAGCTCAAATTTCCCGAAAGGGAACTTGACATGGATCCGCTGACGCGATACGATGCCAGGATTGATTACGAGAAGATAGACGCGCTGCTCGACAAAATGAATTTCATGTTCTACGACCTGTCCATAGACAGGCTAAGTGGTCAGTTGAAAATGCCGGACGGTACCCCAGTCCCGAAGGCGGTTGAGCAAAGCAAAAGGGACAACCTGAAGAAGCTGGTCAAGGCAATTGTAATCATCGGTATATTCAAACGCCTCGAAAGCAGCTCGAAAGCTTTTGAGGATACACTAGGCATGCTCCGTGACTATATCGAAAAGGCAATCGCATTCGCTGACGAAAAGAGCTATTTCATTCCGCCATCATTCAGGAACGATCCGCTGTTCGATTTTGACGAGGAGCTGCCCTCTCCCGAAGATATCTTCAGGGAAGGGAAGTACTCGGAAATCAAGGAAAGGTGCAAACTGACCCGGGATGAAGTGGCGCAGTTTGTTGCAAAGTGCAGGGAAGACGTTACGACTATCGACTCACTTCTCTCGGAAATTCCTGCAAATGATCCGAAGTTCGCTACCTTTGCATCGAGATTAAGCGTCATAACCAAAGCCATTGCCTCAGATGATAACAACGGCGTCATAATATTTTCGCAGTTTACCTCAACCGCGACATACCTTTACGACAGGCTTTCCAAGTCATCGGCTGCATTGCCCGTAATGATGGTTACCGGAAGCATCTGCAGGGATGCAAAAGGGCGCAACAGAGAGAAATCGGCGATAATCGAAGAGTTCCAGAACAATGGCGGCATACTCGTCAGCACCGATGTTCTGAGCGAAGGGCAGAACCTGCAAAACGCGCAGTACGTGGTCAACTACGATTTTCCATGGAATCCTGTCGTTCTAATACAGCGGATTGGAAGAGTCGACAGAATGGGTTCCGTCCACGACAAGGTGTATGTGAGCAACATACTCTCCGTGAACGGCAACCGTGACGATCCCAAAACGCTGGAACATTTTCTAGGCCTCATGGGGAAGCTTTACAAGAAGTTAGATGCTATACGCGCCACAATTGGTATCGACGCAACGACACTCGGCGAGGAAGCGGATCCAAAGGATTTTGGATTACAGATTGAAATGTCAAAGGGAAACTTTTCTGCAATAGAGAAGCTTTCTCGGGAGCTCGAGCAGTTCACGAGCGATCCTCTCGACACACTCGCAAAGATAATCCAGGACAGATCCATCGAATGGCTGGAGAGGATACCCGATGGCATCGGCGCCTTCAAGAAGGGGGACAGGGACGCCATGTTCGTGCTGTTCAGGAACGGCCAAGATCTTTACTGGCGTACCAAATACTTCGACGGTGACAGGGAAATAAGCGACTCTATTAATGACACTGTCTCCATACTGCTTGATGGAGAAGCCGAAAATCATGGAGAGAGGATCGATTACGGTCGTTTGCTTGAAAGAATGAGGGAAATGAAGGAATCGCTCAGAATGGAGCTTAAGAAAAGACGGCAGAGAGAGATAACGACGGGAGGTACCCCTCTAAGAGCGACAAAAGCAGTGAAGGAGATATTTGACGAACTTGCAAACAGTGGGGGAGATGGCGAAACACTTGCTGCAAGGTTCAGAGCCAGATCGAACACTCAGAGTCTTGTTTCTGCCCTGAATAAGGCAAGGAAGGAGGGCAGGCTCATCGATAAGGCGAGGGAACTGCTGCAAGAGTCGACCGATTCTGGTCAGGAACCAGCAGGACAGGCAGGCGGATTGAAGCTTAAGAGGGTGTGCTGGTGCTGGATTCAACCTTCGAAACAGGTGAGGTCATCACCGACAAAGACGACATGAGAGGAACAGGCCAGATGAAGTTCGGTAAGACTGGATTTCATAAACAAACGACTGTAGACTATTGAGTCTGGGTTGCTTGATCATTAAGCGATAAAAGCTCGTAACAAGTTTAGTGACAGGTTGTGGTTTGGCGCGTATGAACACTGCCAGGACCCTAACAACATACTTTTTCTGAGAACCACGGCCTATCTGCAGGTAGTAAATATCTTGTCATCCGTCTCGATTCCTGGTTATTCATAATCAGGAAATGGCTCTATCAGTGCGCGCAACTTATTTGCGATCCTGTCGGTATCTATTAGTTTGGTCCCGCAATAGAACAATAATGTTTGACACCAAAAATTATAAGCCCGCCATCTCTATTCGAAAATGCACAAACGGTTTTGATCCAACCGTCCGCGCCATCGATGCTTTCCTTAAACTCAGCCGTTGACGACTCTCCGTTTTGAATCAGCCCCCTTACGTAATTTTCATCAGCTTTTATTGATACGTCACAAGCCAGAGTTGTCATCCTGTTTGCTTCAAACTCTCATCTATCCAACACCTTGTCGGATTGTTTACCAACAAGACCGATTACGAGATGCTCTGGGAAAAATCCATTGTCAAAGACGAAAGCGCCCTGTGGTTCACATACCTCAAAGCGCTTTGGTGGATTGAGTCTGGACAATGCTCTGTTTGAAGATGCTGACTGGATCAATGGAGAGAAATACGCCTTCAGAATCAACACTTCTTTGAGCGTGGGAACCTTGTCATTTGCCTACTAACCGACGTGGACGTGACATTCATATTGGCTAATTTGCATCTGCGATCTGGCATCAGGAAATAAATTGTCGGTGTCCAGCCGCGCCATGATATCGGCACACGTGTAAGTTCATCTATCTCCTGTTGCGGCCCTGCAAACACAGGGCTCTTGGAAGATAACAGAGGTTCATGCATCCAACGCAGGTCCGGTGCACAGGTTAACAGTCACATCTCAACCGGTCATTCCTCACAAAAGTACACTAGGCAAAAACAACGCGGGCAACCCTTCAATCGATATGTCATTGTCATTGGCAAGACGTTCAAAAAACATCCAGCCCTTAGAAGGTTAGACCGCAACACTGAAAACGGGGTCATAAAGATTTGAGGATCTTATATTTGAAACCGCCAGTTGCAGAACAAAGTCAGTGACCGGTACATTTTTCGATCAAAAAGACATGTCCTCTCCGGGATGGATGAAATCCCGGAGAGGTAATAGAACACATGTCGGAAATGGATGTGGATGAAAGGATAAGAAACTATTGGCGGAGAAAGGAACTGATGCTGTCCGATGAGGACAGTGCAAGACTGGATGAACTTGC